>CAZSOG010000331.1:0-6125 GCA_964607555.1 uncultured Pirellulaceae bacterium
ACACGGATAAACGCAGATATACACGGGAGAGAGCGTTTTTCAGACTTCGTATCTCACGTGACAATGATCGCTTCTTCGACTTCGCAAGAAACACTGTGGTGGCGTTATCAGCGTTCATTTGCGTTTATCCGCGGTTTTCAGCCTTCGGGGTCGTGAACAGTTATAGATTAAGAGTGAACTAACCTGCCGTTCATAGCCAAAAGCCGTGAACGGTTACCCTCCAACCAACTGGCGCATGCCGGCGCGGTGGAGACCTTCGGTCGCGCCCCTGCGGGGTCACGAGACCCGCGCACAGCGCCAGGTCTTGTCCCGTCCGCGGATGCCGGGTTCAGCCCGGTGGAGCGATGATTCTGCACTACGCCACCGGTCCCTTTGCGCTTCCCGCCACCGCCGGGTTTAGCCCGGTGGAGCGATGATTCTGCACTACACGCATCCCACGCCCGATGGCAAGTCCCGCAGGGGCGGCTGAACCTTGTGCCACAGACTTGACTCAAACGCGCCAGATTTCCGCCCACAAGATCTCTAACCGTTCACAGCCTTTGCGTTCTCTCACGAACCCGACCGGCCGCCGCACGAAAACTCCAATTGAGTCACCAAGAAGGGCTTGCTATACTCACGCCGCCCGGAGCCAATAACAAGACGTGCAAATGCGTCCGCCTGGCGCCCATTGTCGGGAGACATGCAATGATCACGCGGTTCGTCCTTGCCTTGCTCATGGCCGTTGCGGTTGGCAACGACCGGGGCTGCCGGTGGGCGCGCGATGCGGTTCCCACACCGAGCGATTGGGAGCACCAGCCGTCGGCTGCTGAAAAGAAAGCGTTGGATGAAGTGCTGGGCAAGTGGGAGCAGAGCACGGCCGCCACGAAGAACTATAGATACACGTTCCGGCGTTGGACGTACGCGCCAGGATTCGGCCCGCCGGATACGTTTGCACGCTACAGTGAAGGGGCCACTGAGATCACCATGCCTGACAAATGGCACTGGACGGTCAACCGAACACTCGTGTATCAGCCACCGCGCAAGTTTGGAGGAAAACCGGTCTACGTCCCGGCGGGCGAATCGGAACGTCATGACTGGTCGTACGACGGCGACTGGTTCAGTGAGGCGGATTTTAGTGGAAAGGAGGTTTGGCGGACGCAGATGCCACCTGAGTCAAAACGGGGGCTTTGCGTGCTATTGGGGCCTTGCCACATTGCGATCGGTGAGCCGCTAAGGCTGCTGGGGAAGATCGATCGTCACGAACTGGCCCGGCAATACCGATTGCGGCTGTTGTCGCCGTCAGTATCCGGAGGCCATTATCAAATCGAGGCCGTTCCACGGGACTTGGATCAATCGTTGGACGCGGGCGCGCGAGTCATTGTCCTCGATCGCGAACGCTGCTTTCCAAGGGCGCTGCTTTGCTACAAATCAAGCCATGTAACGGAATACAATCGACCGCAAACATGCTTCGAATTCACGCAGGGTGATCCGCGTGTTGCCGATGGCACGGACTTCGAAGTAACGCAGGTGAGCGTGCGCCCGGGCTGGAAACTCGAGCGAACACATTGGCCGAGCGATCACGAGCGCTAGCCTGGGATCATTCACGAGCGATCTGCCGCGGCGAACTTCATGAATAATCCGCGCCTAGTAAAGGGCGTCGTGGGGCGCACCACGCCGCGCCCGGTTCTTGATTTCCCGTCGCATCCGGTGGCGGATCACCAGGCGTTGCCAAAAGGAAGCCTTTTCGAGTTGTGGGGCAAACTCTTGGGCGACTTCCGCCGCGTGCTGTCGGCGGCCCGCGACCAAGGCTCTCTTATGGCCATTGGCGACAAATGGGGAACCCATTTTTCGCGCGGTCATGGCAATGACTCCCCCCTGATTCATGCGGCATCATTTGGGGCTCAGCCGAATATTTCGGAACTCGATTGCATCCCCTTCGGCGGTCAGGCAAATTTTTCCCAAAATTGGCTTGCAACCCGTCGCCCGGTTCACGACCCGACCATTGATTTTCAAGGTCACGGTTTCGCCGTCGGCCACGATCTCGTATTGATTCCACTGCCCCGGAGGCTTCTCCACGTCGGCCAGTTTCTTCAAATTGGTAAGTCGGCCGAACTGTGGATGGTCAAGCGTTTTCAACCGTTCGGGTGGTCCTGACAGCGCGTAACCATCGAGCCCCCAGAAATCGCCCGCATCGCCGGTGTTGATTTGTGCTTCAAGGCTCCGTGGCCAGATCTTGTGCGGGCCGGTCATGCGCAACAGCACGCCGCCGTTTCCCGCATTCTTCCCGGGTGGCCAACGCCACTCGAGCCGCAGGGTGAAATTCGTGTAGTCCTTGTCCGTATAGAGGTATCCTTTCGGCGTGCCTTTGCAGGTGAGCGTGCCGTCGTCCGATCTCCATACCCCATCGTCTTTCGTGCTGGGCGTTTCCGAATAGACTCGCCAACCGGGAAGAACGACGCCGATCTCGGGGTGAGCGGCGGCAATCGGCGTCTTGACCCACATCACGTTGAAGGCATAGTGAAGCCCGGACGAAATGATGTGGATGACACCGTCCGGCGTCTGGCATCCGGACAGATAGCCACGCGGCTCGGCGTGCGTGGCGTCGAACGTAACGTCACCGGTCAGCGTCACACCGGTCAGCTTTTGCGGGGGGCCACCCGGCGTGACCGGTTTGCGGCAGGACCATGTTTTTCCATCGTCGAATGACAGGGCCGCGAACATACCGAAGATCCGCCGCCGCTGGCCCGCGGCGTCGGTTACGTACATGGCCGGTGCCAGCGCCGGCAACAAACGATATTTGAAGAAGTCGTGCGTGAAGGAGACCAACAACAAAGGGCCTTCGCGCAATCGCATCAAAACCAGACGCTGGTTTCCGCCGATCGGCGGGAACGGGCTAGCCGAGTAGGTCCAGCTTCGGCCCATATCCCGCGAGATACTCATCGGCATGTGCCCGTCGATGTTGTTGCCACGCCCGAATGCCATCAGACGACCATCGCGCAACTGGACGACGCCCGCGTGGATACCGGCGATCGAACCGCCATGGCCCCCGGCCTTGAAATCAGGAACGCTCGTATCGGACGCTGGATCATGCCATGTCCGACCGCCGTCCTTGGAGATGTGGATCGCCGTTCCGCCGCTGCCGCCGGGCACGGCATCGCATGGCAGCACGATCCAGCCTTCCCGGGTCTGGAAGACGGACTCGACCGGCATATGCCGCAACCCATGTTCGGGATTGATCAGACGCGCCGTCGACCACGTGGCGCCGCTGTCGGTCGACGTCCTGAGGATGGTTGCCAGGCTCCCCCAGGTCCCGGCGGCGGACAGCCCGTTGAAATGATAAAGGGTTCCCTTACCGTCCGCCCAGAGTGCCGGCGCATGGTCGTTCCGATCGGGCACGTCCCAAAACGGCGACGCCGGTTCCCACTGTTCCGCTCCGCGCCGCAGCCGACTGGCGGCAATGCCAAGCTCGCGGCCCGGTTCGGTCCGGCACGTGTACCAGATCGCCAGCAAATCGCCGTTGGGACACTCCACGATCGCCGGGTCGTGGTTATGTTTCGAGAACAACGGACCCTCGGATCCCGCCGGGATCTTCACATAGCGGCGAGGACCCTTGAAGTAGGGCAGCGACGGGTCCGGCCCGGTCCGCGGGTCCCCGGGAATCTCCTGAGTAACGTCCTGTTGGCACCGACACGCGGGAACCGCCGGCAGGGGACGCGACGTGGGGGTCGGACCCAGCGCCACTCGAAAACCGACCAGCCACGTCTTGTCGTCCGGCAGCATGCCGCTGCGATTGGCCGAGCGAAGAAAAGTCAGCAGCGTGGAATGACTGCCGCCACGAGTGACACGGACCTGGCCGTTCGCGCGTCCAACAGGGTCGGTCCGCGGGCCGGATGGATAAGGCCCATACCAGTCAGCACACCACTCTTCGACGTTTCCATGCATGTCGTACAGGCCCCAGGGATTGGGCGGTGTCTTGGCCACCGCCAGCGAGACCAGCTCGCTTGCCGAACTGCGGATTGGCGCCGGGTACCAGCTGTTACGCACGTTTTTCCGAAACGCCTTGGGAAGTTCCGCGCCGGTCCAATACGCGCCGGTCGTACCCGCGCGGCACGCGTATTCCCATTCGGCCTCGGTTGGCAACCGGTACGACTTGCCTTCTTTCTGGCCGAGCCAACGGCAAAACGCCGTGGCCTGAATCCAACTGACAAACACCACCGCTTCGTCGTCCGCTTTGGAAAAGCCGAGTTTGCCACGTAGTTGTTTGTGGCCCCTGTCAAACTCCTCGTACTGCGCGTTCGTGACCTCGGTAGTCGCCAAATAAAATGACTTGGAGAGGGTGACCCGATGGGCCGGCCGCTCGTCAAAAGCGCCGCCCTCCGCGCTCCCCATGGTGAAAGTTCCCGGCTCGATACGGACCATCGTCATGCCCAGCGAGTTGGTCAACGACCGCGGTTCCGCCGCGGCGGCGACGCATGCGGATGCCACCGCGATAAGGCCAACAACTTGTGCCGTTCGTCCGCGCATGTCATGTCTCTTTCCATTGACCGGGGATGGGTGCCGGGTACCGACCGTGCGCGTCCGCCTGTACGGGGGCGGGACTATTTTCGGTCAGCGCGGCGACATTCGAACAGAACTGAAAGTCGGAGTTCATCACTTCGTCCCAGGTCACGATCTGGCCCGTATGAACGGCGGCGCGCCCCATGATGGCCCCCAGGTTGGCCAACGCCGCGCGTCGCGCTTCGTTTTGTGGCCGGTCGTTGCGAATGGATTCGAGGAACACCTGCCATTCGGCCTGCCACGGGTTCACGGTCTCTTTCGGCGCCTGCCACGCGACGTTGTTTTTGTCAATGTGCTGGTCCCTGAAGATCCGCGTGGTTGCCGCGTGGATATTGCCGGAGAACTGCGCGGCCGATTTCGTGCCGTGGATATACGTCGCGAAATCGTTGAAACAACCGCGAATATAGCGGCCGGTCACCAACGCCTTGGTGCCGTCAGCAAACGAGTATTCGATCGAATAGCTATCCAGATTCTGACTACAATCCGTGCTGCCAGGCCGCCGGCCGCCGACGCCGTGCGCCGCAACCGGCCATGCATCCTTGATCCAGAAACACTCGTCGATCTGGTGGATCATCAGCTCGATGAAGACGCCGCCGGACGACCAGAGGAACTGGTATGGGTGACCGGGATAGAGTTGCCACATCAGTTCGTTCTTGCCACGCGGGAACGGGCCCAACGTGTAGCTGCCCCCCATGCGGTAGGCGCGAATGAGTTGGATGTTACCCATCGCGCCATCGCGTATCTTCTGGATCAAGGCCTGGCGTGCCTTGGAGTGGCGTGCCATCAACCCGGCGGCGATTTTCAGGTTCTTCTTCTCCGCCGCCGCCCCCAGACGCACGATCTGTTTGATGCCGCCGGGGTCCGGAGCGAAATCCTTCTCCATGAACACGTTCACCCCTTTTTCAACCGCATATGCCAGATGCGTCGCGCGAAAACCGGCGTGCGTCGTCAGCATGGCAACGTCGCCCGGCCGCAGGCAATCGATCGCCTTCCGGTACGCATCGAACCCGAGAAACTGACGATCCTTTGGCACATCAATGTTATCGCCCAACATCTCGCGCAGAACGCGTTCGCCACGTTCCAGCCGTTCGGGCAGCAGATCGGCCATGGCGATCAGCTTGATCGGTCCGTTCGATCTTGGGTCGGCATTTTTTTTGCCGAGTACCAAACCGCCGGCGGACATGGCATTACCCACCGCGCCACATCCACGCCCCCCGCATCCAATCAACGCCAGGTGGATCGTGTTATCCTCGGCAGCAAACACGCGTGGGACGGCAACACCGGCCAGCGCGGAACTCGCGGCGACGCGGGCCGTGTTCTTCAAAAACTCGCGCCGCGGCCTAACGGAATCCGGCTTCTCAGTCATGGTCTTGGTTCTCTCTAAAGTAGTCTTTCTCGGAACGCGATACGCGCGACGGCGGGCTGCAGGGTTTGCGAACTAAGGTCTCGGGAAAAACATGCGCGCGCCGTGCGCGCATCCTACAGCCTAAGAATCTAACGAGGTTTCACCTCCAACCAACTGGCGCATGACAGAACGGTCACGTTTCGGAGAAACGCTCTACCTGTGCCGCCCAAAGAGCGATCGGCGG
>CAZSOG010000332.1:0-6121 GCA_964607555.1 uncultured Pirellulaceae bacterium
ATGCGCGTCAAGAGATGATCCTTGGCCTGATCTGTCGCTGGGCGACTCAAACCAGCTTCTTCCGCTTGGCCAGTTCTTGGCGTTGCTGGTCAACGGCGCTGCGCTGCGCGTTCAGCTCGTGCTGCAGCGATTGCAGGTCTTGGCGAGAGCGTTCAACGGCCTCGACCATTTGGCGATGGTTTGCGACGACTTTTTCATTCAGTTGGGCCGATTCCCGGTTTTGAGCGGCTTGCTGGGCGGTGGTCTGCTCGGCCATGCGTGCCAGCCGAGGATCGTTGTCATTGCAGCCGATCACCATGGCAAGCGCGATGATCGGGACGGGCATCCACATCAGTTTCATGGGCACGGGACCTCCATAGGGACAAGAGTTGGCGGACCAGCCGCTGCAGCGCGCGGCGCAGGCGGATTTCGCGCGCCAGCGTCGCGATAGCTAACAGCAAGGCGAACGACAAAGCGAGAAACCAAATCAAGTTCACGGGCAAGACTCCCATCGAAAGAGAAACGGCACTGAGGAGTGAGCACACATTCGCGGCGGCGATGCGGTAAGCGCCGCTGATCGGAAAACGGCTGCCGGTGGCGGTTGACCATGGCAGGGCGTAGCGGGTGTGCCGCGGCAAGAAACAAGACAGCCCCCGCCGCCGAGACACTTTCCGCGCGGTAGCAGGGCGCTAACGCGTCAAAAACGCGAGCTGCAGAAGCTAACGCGTTTCCAGCACTTCATAATGCCCGGAAAATGGCCGAAATTAAGGTATCCAGGATCCGACCGTCTTGAGCCGCAGTTTTACTGTCGTGGACAGACCTTGCTGTGGCTCGCGGCGCTCATGAGAAAAGAAGCGACTCGAGTTCGGCCACGAACGGCTCAAGATCCAATGATCGACTTGCCAATGGATGCTCAAGAATCCGGATACGTCCTAATCCATCGAGTGGCAGAAAACACACCTTGATAATCTGCCTGGCTTCGGCCACGGCGGGGTGATTCGTTTGTGCTGCATACACCTGCTTGACGTTCAAGTATTCCGACCTTGTGATCATGCCGATGATGCGATAGATATCCAGGGCGTGATGGCGGCCCAGGTCTTTGTTTGAATCGTTCATGCGGTCTCGAAATGCCATCAGCTTCATCGGAAACAGCGTCGTGAGCTCTGGATGCTGGTACAGGTAGAGCTGCTTCAAATAGAGGCCATAGCCACCACCGATCAGCAACTTGATCTTGCCTCCCAACGCGTGATCGAGATCAAGCAGAGTCGTCAGCAGCGCATCTTGGCCCATTGGATCATCCTGGCATGAGTCATGATAAGTTCGCGAGTAACTGCTCACGCACTTGGATGGCCGTTTCCTGGTCGCGTTTGTCGCCTGCTGCGTACTCGATGTACACTTGCACCGGCGACGCATAAGGCACACCGTCTTTGATTCGTATGTCGAAGAACACCAACGGATCCTCCGTTTCTCGAATCTCAAGGTTGACAAATCGCGACGTCGGCTGGACTTGAGTCGTCCATCTCTCCAGTAGTGAGTCCACACTGTTGGTCATGATAACGGGCCACTGATCCCGGCCCATCACTGCGTACGCGTCGATCGATGTCTGTCCCGACAGCGCAATCCGCACACCGGGTGGGACGAGTTTGCATAGCTCGGCAAGTGGCGTATCCGTTGCACATGTCACGTCGCGCCGGCACTTAGGTGCACGGTAGTTCTCCGCTAAACGGTCCAGCAATGCGTCGGGTTGTATGAGGTGAATCCGTCCCGGTTCACGCTGGACAATCAAGTCTTCTTCCAAACGCCGGAGTGATTTCGAAACGGTCGAGAGTGCCACATTGGCGCCGCGCGCGGCGATCTCTTGTTGTATTTCGGCCAGCGAACGATAAGTTGCACGGCAAAGAAACACTCGTGGAATCAACGATGTGGTTCCCCGATATGCGTACTTGGTGGACACGGGTTCCACGAATCGATTTCGGTTTCCCACGCGCATAATGAATAGCTTTTCGGGAACGATAATCAGGCCGTTGCCCGACAAGTCGATGCCGCTGATCTTGAGCTGTTCAAGTTGTTCTAGTTGGCTGTCGCGCAGATACGGCGACACGATCATCACACGCTTGCCTGTTGACCTAGCCGCTTGCCTGGCGAGATTTACCGCTTCCTGAAAGCAGCGCGGTGTGCTCCGGGCTTTGAGTATGGCAGCGAAGCGAAACTTCTTTTTCCCCCAAGCGGCTTCGACAATCATGTCCGGAGGCGCGATAGTCGTTGGCGGCTTTCGTTCGCTCACGATGCGAAACCGAACGGGTGGAAAATCGAGCCCCTGCCGAAGCTCGGACAGCATCTCCCGTTTGGTGATCGCGCTCGATGTTTTTGTGTTGGCTCTCATGACCGCGTACTTTCAAAGTTTGGGATTTGCGCGGTACTTTCGCACATTGCAGACGAAGCAGACACAGCAACTCGCCTTCGCAAACTTGTTCGTACGCGGCGTTGCCGCGTGCGGCAGATACGGGTTTGCGCCGTGGCCAGCCTTTCCTATTATACGCCATTTTCCGAATACGGAAATACCGCAATAAATGGAAAGCCACCAAGTTGGCCGTTAGCCGTCTTGGCGTTGACCTAGCGCGAAGAACCGTCCCATTTCTTGGGTAGCAGGCGATAATCTGCACGCCACCTGCACGCCACTCGTCACGATCTTCTGCATTTTCGGGCGATGTCGAATTCCAGGAGACACTACAAAACAAGTGGTTTGCGTCGCCACGCGTAGCCCTGACGCCATTCGGGTTTGATTCAAAATCCAGAGCGTCAGCCAATTCGGCCAAGATGCGACTCTTCCCGTGTCTTCGGCCTTACTTGTTTGCGCGCACCGCTGCCAGGGAATGCTCGACCGATTCGATCACCTCCTGAATGGAGATCAGTGGTATAATCTCCCACTCCATGAAGGGCCATACGGGAAGCCGAGTCACCAATGTCTGCAGCTCCTGATTCGAGTCGACGTCCCAGATCATGTAGCCCGCTTGCCGACCGACCGGCGTGCCATGGACCACGATCTTCCCCTGTTTCTTGTAGTCCGCGACATCACGCATGTTCTCGAGGACCAGTTCCAGCCATTGCTCGGGTGGGAGTGGGTAACCGCTTTTCAGCTCACATTTCACTGAATACAACATTTCATCACCTCCCTATCTTGACGCGAATGCATTCCGCGACACACGGCCCGGTGCCGCAAGTCGTTTCGTGGCAAGGAGTGCGAGAGACAGGACTCGAACCTGCACCCATTTCTGGACTGGATCCTAAATCCAGCGCGTCTGCCAATTCCGCCACTCTCGCTCGTGGTCGCGTTCGGATGGCTCGTGCGCTCGGCATCCAACCGCGGACGATGATCATTTCACGGTCGAGTGTACGAAAACTGCCACCAGTTTGCCAAGTGGGCGCCGACCGATTCTAGGCGGTTGAAAACTCGCTTTGTTCATACGTGAGCACGGACGAATCGTCTTTTGACGCGGCAGATGGCCGAATTACGGCGCCGCAGCAGATCGCTCATGAATGATCCGGGCTAGCCTGGATTCATCGTTGCCGGCGCGGCCCCGGCAACATGCCGGCACACGGACCGTATCGATCGAGAAGAGACCATGCAACTCCCGCGGCGCGGCCGCGGTGCTGCCCGCGCGCACTCATTTGTGAACTCGTGGACGCTGGGTTACGTAGGGGAAACATCGCCATGTCGGCCGCGTCCTGGCCCGGCTTGGGTTGGCAGGCGGCGACTACCGGCGGCGGATCGAGCTGCCATTGACGTGGAAACATGGTCCACTCTAACATACGAACGTACAGACACGTGCTGAAGGGTCCGTAAGCTCGCGCGATTCATGTTACGCCATCATCGCAAATTCGTCGGCTTCCTGGTAATGACCAGCTATCTGTTGGCCATTGCCGCCGCGTGGCAGCACGCATGCCACGAGTGTGAAACACACACGATGCGATCGATGGCGCCGTATGGGGCCACTCCCCGCGCCCCGGTCTGTTCGCCGCACTCATACAACGCGGAACAGAAGGCCGCACCGTGCACATGGTGTGAGCCGGCGGCCAGCGGTCGGCACCAGAACCCCGTCCATCGTCAGCCCGGCCATGACAGACAGAACTGCCTGCTGTGCCGCTTCAATGTGCAGCGGTCCCCAACGTTCATCGCGCAATCGCTACCGGACCAACCGGCGTTGGTCCAGGTGGCTTCAGCGCCCAACCCGGTGCGGACCTTCGTCCGGCCCATCTTCATTCCCGACTGTCGCGCGCCGCCAGTATTCGTCTGATCATCATTCCGCGCGGTATGCGCTGAGTCTCTCGTACGCGCTCATTTGCGCCTACGAGCGTCGTTAGCGTCTGTCCCAAAAATAGCTCGGCAGAGTGTTCATTCGCTTCATCGCCGGACGTGTGCGTCCATCTCGCATGGTCGCAGCCCGAGCCTTGAGACGCCCCTAATCCGGGATTATTCGCGAGCGATTTGCCGCGGAACCATAAGTCGGACACCTGCTTCGTCAGGGAACGGTTCGTCTGCGCTCACGTATTAACAACATGTTCCGCAGACAAACCGCCCTTTTCCTCGCATGCGCCTCGACTTGCGGCCCCTCGCGACGAACTTCACGAATAATCCGGGGCACAATTAATCCGGGGCACAATTAATCCGGGGCACAATGGCCGCTCGTTGCAGCGGCGAACAGCGTGAACTCTGTCATCACGCCGCAACGGATCGGTGGCTGGCCGGCAGCCACGTCGCCTGGCATGCACAAAAAACATAGAAAAAGGAAATAAACGATGTCTCATCACCGTCATGGATTTACCCTGATTGAACTTCTGGTGGTTATCGCAATTATCGGTATCCTGGTCGCTCTGTTGTTGCCCGCGGTTCAAGCCGCTCGGGAAGCAGCACGACGCATGTCGTGCAGCAACAACATGAAACAGATCGGTCTGGCAATGCACATGTATCACGACACGTTCAAGCAACTGCCCGCGGGCTGGCACGGCTACGATCCGTCAACTGGAAAACCGCACTGGTTCGGCCTACCCGGTTGGGCCTGGGGCGCTTCGATCCTGCCGTATCTAGAGCAATCGAACGTTTCCGAGCAACTCGTCCATTTCGAATTGCCGGTCACGGATCCGGTCAATGCGCGTGCTCGCACGCTCAAGTTACCGGTCTATCGCTGTCCGTCGGACCCGGGGAAGGCAACGTTTTTACTGCAAGGCGGCGGTATCTTTGTTGGCCCCGGCAGCTTCCAGCCCGTGGAGATGGCGCGGAGCAATTACATCGGCGTGTTTGGCACGCGCGAGTTAGAGGAGGTGTGCCCGGGCACGAACTGCGAAAGTGACGGGACGTTCTTCCTGAATCGAGGCGTTGAGTTCGGCGAGATTCGTGACGGTCTGAGTCAGACGTTCATCGTGGGCGAACGCAATTCAAAATTCGCTCCATCCACCTGGGTTGGCGTGGTCACGGGCGGGCTTCATGGTCCGGCACGCGTCGTCGGCGTGGCCACGTTTCCACCGAATTCGGAAGATACGCCCGAACATTACTTTCATAACTTCAGCAGCTTTCATCCGTCCGGCACGCACTTCCTGCTGGCCGATGGGGCCGTCCGGTTGATTTCGGAATCGATCGACATGCAGCTGTTCCGGGCGCTCTGCACACGTTCGCGCGCGGATATCATCAAAGATGATTTTTGATTGGCTGAGACGTTGCCGGAGTTGCTGATCGATCGGCGCAAGCAAATGGAGGCGAGACGTCCCAATGCGGGAGGCCCGCGATCCACAAGCGAGCACACTCTCCTTCGGTCGCGCTCCCGCCCGTCGCTTGGGAACATGCGGCACCGTGCGCGCATCCTACAGCCCAAGAATCTAATGCGGGTGGCCCGCAACCCATAAGGGAGTACGCCCTCGCATGCGCAGCGTTCCCGTTGTTCGCTTGGAAACATGCACGCACGGTGCGCGCATCTGGCAGCCTAAGAATCTAAGAATCTAACGAGGCGTTGCCACCAACCAACTGACGCATGGCGCGCGATGGAGACCTTCGGTCGTTCCCGTGCGGGGTCAGGAGACCCGCGCACAGCGCGAGGTCGTTCCCGTGCGGGGTCAGGAGACCCGCGCACAGCGCGAGGTCGTTCCCGTG
>CAZSOG010000333.1:0-6118 GCA_964607555.1 uncultured Pirellulaceae bacterium
CCCGTGCCTGCACGCGGGCAACACGTTCCGGCTCTTCTTCCAAGACATGCAACGAAGCCAGGCCAGCCGCCACATTCGAGGGCGGCATGCCGACACTGTAAACGAACCCGGGGGCCGTATACCGGAGGTATTCAATCAACTCGCGGCAGCCCGCGATGTACCCGCCGCAACTTCCCAGGCTCTTGCTCAGGGTCCCCATCCAGATATCGACCGACCGTGGGTCCACGTCGAAGTGTTCGCCGATCCCGCGCCCATGCGGGCCCATCGTGCCGACCGAGTGTGCTTCGTCGACCATCAACCAGGCCCGGTGCCGATCCTTGGTCTCAATAAAACGCGGCAATTCCGGGAAATCACCATCCATGCTGTAGACACCTTCGATGACAACCAACACACGCCGATACTGGCGGCGGATCTCGGTGAGGATCTGATCGAGTGCTTGCCAGTCGTTATGTGGAAACGGCCGGCGTCGCGCGCCGGATAGAATCGCGCCCTGGATAATGCTGTTGTGGGCCAGCGAATCGTGCAGGATCAGATCTCCGGGCCCCAACAGGTGTCCGATCGTGGTCTCGTTGGTCGCGTGGCCGCCGACCAGGCAAATGGCATCTTCGGCACCGATGAATCCGGCCAACTCACGTTCCAGCTGCCGGTGAATCGGCTTTTCCCCGGACGCCAATCGACTGGCGGACACGCTTGTGCCAAATCGGTCAATCGCGTCCTTGGCCGCTTTCGACACCACGGGATCGCCGGATAACCCCAGGTAGTTGTAGGTGGAATAGCTGATCAACTGCCGGCCGCCGATCTTCGTGCAATCCGCCGTGATCCCTTCGTGCGCGGTGAAGTAGGGGTTTGGCAGACCGGTCGACGCCAACAGCGCTTCGGTCTGTTTGAGTCGTTTGTACTCGGGCATCGCGCCGAATTGATAGCACTCTGCTGGAATCTCGCCCCGGATTTCGGGCGTGGATTCCGATGGCGCGTCACGGCGTACCACGGGTTCGGCCCCGATATGTTGTTCAATGGCCAGCGCCACTTCACGGCAGGTCTCGATCTGCTGCAGCACTTCCTCCGGAAAGCGCCCGCCAAATGTTTCTTCCAAAGCGCTGGCGATTTGCAGTCGTTCGAGTGAATCGAGCCCCAGATCGACGACGATATTGGTATCCAAATTCAGTTGTTTGGCGCGCTCCTTCGCGACGGCGCGCACGTGTTGCATCACCTGTTGGGCGATGTGTGGATTCACGTCGCGTGGTTTGCCGAGGTCATCCGCAGCGGCTGGCGAAGGGGGCTTCGATGGTAAATCAGCCGGAGGGTCCGGCGCCGCCGATGCCTCCGTGTCCGGTGCCCAACTGTACCACTCGGCGACTTTCTGCAACGTCCCTTCGAGGAAGGCGGCGCGGCACGCACCACGCTGGATCTTGCCACTGGATGTCTTGGGAATCGAGCCGAACCGGACCAGGACAACCGCTTCCGGTGGCAGCTCGTGCTCGGCAGTAACCCGGCGCCGTATCTTCTCGATCACGTCGGACCAGTCGCGGCGCCGCTGACGCTGTACCTCGCTGACAATCACCAGCCGCTCCTGATCGTCCATTTCAACGGCAAAGGCGCCCACGGCACCGGCTTGCAAACGGCTATCACTCAACTCGACCGTCCGCTCGATATCCTGCGGATAGCGATTCACTCCCCGCACAATGATCAGGTCTTTCAGCCGCCCCGTCACGAACAGCTCGCCATGGGATATAAACCCGAGATCACCGGTTCGCAGCGCGCACGGAGCATCTGGTCCAGCACCGGCCAGGCGTGCGTGAAACGCCTGCTCGGTGACCTCCGGGTCTTGCCAGTATCCCTGCCCAACACTCGGACTGCGGACCCAAATCTCGCCCACTTGATGGTCCGGTAACTGCATGCACGTCTCGGGGTCGACAATCAACACATCTTCGTCCGGTAACACCCGGCCACAGCCCACCAATTCGCGTTCGTTTTCGTGTCCGACCGGGACAGGAACAACACGATGCTCGTCCAGTGCCTTGCCGTCAAATCGTTGTAACGTGGGCTGCTCGAGTTTGCGCGCACAGGTCACGATGAGCGTCGTCTCGGCCATGCCGTAGCACGGCTGAAACGTCTGCGGTCGGAAACCGACGGCCGCGAACCGGTCCGCGAACGCACGCAACGAGGCGGGACGAATCGGCTCGGCGCCGTTGAACGCAACTTCCCAACTACTGAGATCCAGCCCCTCCAGCTCCGCGTCGGTTACCTTCTGCGTGCACAGATCATAGGCGAAATTCGGCCCGCCACTGATCGTTACGCAATAGCGACTGATTCCGCGTAACCAGCGGACCGGCTTCTGTAAGAAAGCCATCGGTGACATGAGAACATTCGGACGCCCATAAAATACCGGCTCGAGCACGCCACCAACCAGCCCCATGTCATGGTACGTCGGTAACCAAGTCAGGCCGACACCCGTACGCGTCGACTCGAAAGCGTGGACGATCAACTGGACATTGTGCATGATGTTGGAATGACTCAACATCACCCCCTTCGGGGTTCCGGTCGATCCGGACGTATACTGCAAGACCGCCAGTTCTTCGGAACGTAGCTGCGGGTCCTCCCACTGTTCGGCCAGCTGCGTGGGTATCTCATCCACGGCCAGCCAGTCCAGCTCCTTGAGCGACGGGGTGTCGTCAAGCATCTTGCGTGCACGATCGCGAACGTCCGCGACCGTCAAGGCGATTCGAGCTCCAGCATTGTCCGAAATCGCCTGCAGGCGTTTCACGTTACGATTGCGGCGCGGCGTGAAAGCGGGTACCGCGACCACGCCCGCATACACACACCCGAAAAAGGCCTTCACAAAGTCCAACCCGGGTGGGAACATCAAAATCGCCCGCTCGCCACGCAAATCGCGCTTAACCAGCGCCGTCGCAATCGCACGACTCGACCGCTCCAACTGCGCATAGGTCAAGGTCTCCTCTTGACCCTCTCCGTCAGTCCAATAGAAGGCGACCTCCGACGGCTGCTGCTCGGTCCAGTAACGCAGACAATCGACCAGGTTACTCGTGGGAGGAGAAAACGGGGAGAAAAATCGTTCGAGGTTCACCGTCATGCCAGCTCCAGCAATGAGGCCTCACATCGTTCCCGACAGGAGGGGGGATTATGCCACCCAGTGACTGTTCCACAACGCGCTACGGCACGAAGCGAACCATCCTGTTAAAAGGCGGCATCTAGGAAGACTCTACGGTCAAGGTGTCTGTCACCAGGGGACGGCGACAGACCATGCCACTATATTGCATCTCCACAGAGTACCACGGACATTTAGGATCTTCAAACCACTATGGGTGCATTTCGCGATAGAGGCCCGGCATAAGACACATAACCGCTCCGTCTTCGCAACACAGAAGCCACGACCCCATTCCGAAGACGGGTATCATACACCCTGCAAGGACCGGTCAGTAATACACCGGGACGAGCTGACCGTTCCCGGGACAAAGCCAACTCAAAGGGCAACGAATCGGGCACTGAGTGTATCCGCGATTGACTCTGTTTCCGAACTGAGAAGGATGCGCGATGGCCAAGGCGAAGTGGACGTTACCCGCGCGGGCGGACCTCAAACTGAGCTTAGATTGTCCGCGCGTGGCTTCCACAGAATCTCAACGAACACGGACCGAAAAGCCAAGGCGATCCGCAGGCTGCCGGCAGTCCCGCGAAACACTGCCAGCCCGTGACCAAAATGGCGGAAGTGCATGGGAATCGAACCCACCAGCCGCACGCTTTCCGTACGGCCCAACGGTTTTGAAGACCGCGGCCACCACCAGGTGTGCAAGCACTTCCGACTTTACGGCCGCTCCATGCCTGTCGGCAGGGCGTCGAGCCGCTTCTTCGACGGATGTGGACGTCCAATCGTAACATCTTCACGTTAAGAGGCCTGTCCAAACTGCCTCGCACGACGTTGAGCCGCTTCTTCGACGGACGCAGACGTCCATCGTACAACTTCGGCGATTCGGAAAGGACCCTATGTCAGGCCCAGTCCATACCCGTCTCTTGCCGCACGCGTTCCTCGAAATTCCCGAGCAAACCGCCAATCACGTCCCAGCCGTCGTGCAAACGGACCTCAATGTCTCCATGCTGATTGACGCGGACGACCGTGTCGTCCAACACGCCGGACGCCGCCAGGTCGTTGGCGTGCAGTTCGTCGTCCTTGATAATCAAGGCCAAGGTCTTTCCGGTCATTTCGATGAACTTCATTTCCACTCGTCTCGAACCAGAGGGTATTGAAACTCCACCACGACCAAGTCGGCCGCCACGCGAGCCCAGCTCGGTTCCATTCAGTGGCGTCCATGTTACCACAAACAACGGAACGACAAAACAACCCGATCAAGTTCATTTTTCCTGCACGATCTGCTGCACGGCGTCACTCAAAGCGAGGATTTCCGCGACCTCGAGCTGCTCGGCACGCGCATCGGATCCGTACCCGAGCTGCTTCAATATGGAGTCGAGTTCGGCTTTCTCGAGAGACTTGCGAAACCCGCTTAACACGCCGCTGCGCAAGTACTTGCGTCGATGGATAAAGAGCGATCTGACAAAGCCATGGAAGAACCGTGGATCCGCGATCGCGGCGCGGCGACTCGGATCCGCGACCAGTTGGATGATCGCCGAGTGCACTTTGGGACGCGGCCAGAAGACACTTGGCGGCAAGATACGCACAATCTCAACATTGCACTGGCTCTGCACCCAAACACTCAACGCACTGTAATCTTTCGAACCGGGCCGTGCCGCGATCCGTTCCGCCAGCTCCTTTTGAATGGTCACGGTCATGGAGACCGGTCCCGCCGGCCACGTCAGTAGATTCGAGATAATCGGCGTGGCAATGTTGTAGGGTAGATTCGCCGCGAGTTTGAGCTGCCGTTCCGGAGCTGCCGCAAGTTGCTGCTGAATCACCTCGATGACCTTCGGGTGGATATTGTTTTTGTTCCGCAGTGCATCTTGCTGGAGCATGATGACGTTGTCCAGATCGAACAGCTCCTCGCTCGCCAATTGGTGCAGTTCAGCACTGATTTCGACAGTTACCACGACCGCCGCCTGCCGCGCCATCAGCATGGTCAATGCCCCGGTCCCCGTGCCGACTTCGAGCACAACGTCACGCGCCCCCAGGTCGGCGGTGCGTGCCAGGAGTTCGACCAGGTTCAAGTCGACCAGGAAATTCTGGCCATGGCGCGTGTCGGGGCGCAGGCCGACCTCCTGAAACCGACGTCGCAAAAACGACACGGTTTGACGATTCGAGTACCTCGATGTGTTCACCAAATGGGTCCGATCAAAAAAGAAGCTCGCTTCCCACGTCCCGGTCACCTTCCAACTGCCGTTGGACATATTTAGCCAGCACATCCGTTTCCAGATTAACCGGGTCGCCGACCCGGAGCGGACCGAGCGTCGTAACGGCCAGCGTGTGGGGAATCAAAGCGATACTAAACCGCTCGGCTTCAACGTCGACCAGTGTCAAGCTAACACCATCCACCGCGACCGACCCCTTACTGGCCATCTGCCGCGTGAGCGCGTCGGGCACGCGGAACCAAAAGGTCGACCAATCCGCGTCATCGGCACGGCGGTCGAGGTGCCCAACACCGTCAATGTGCCCCGTTACAAAATGGCCTCCGAGGCGATCGCCCACGCGCAGCGACCGCTCCAGATTCACCAAACTACCGGGCTTCAATCGCCCAAGGTTCGTACGGCTCAACGTCTCCTCGCCCGCATCAAACCCGATCAAATCGCCCTTGATCTGGACCAGCGTCAAACAGCAGCCATTAATGGCAACACTGTCACCAATCTTAACCTCCCCCCGATATGCGGGCACTCGAACCACCAGCCGCACGCCTGGCGGTTCCGGTCGCAACTCGGCAACTTCCGCTCGAAATTCCACGATTCCAGTAAACATGGCGACAGCTCCTGACAGGCGTTCGCGGTTTTTGTGGCCCTCAGATTAAAGCTCGACGTCACCGGCTGCAACCGTCTCGGGATCGCTGTAGTGCAGAATCACTGGCTCCACCCAGACCAGCTGGGTGGGGGCCGGAAGATGGTCGAGTTGTGGACGCTGCTGTAGTGCAGAATCACTGGCTCCACCCAGACCAGCTGGGTGGGG
>CAZSOG010000334.1:0-6113 GCA_964607555.1 uncultured Pirellulaceae bacterium
AATACAAACTGGTCGTCGCCTATTGGGGCACACAGACGCCGCTGCTGAATTCCTTCGCGATCAACTCGGAACTGCGTGAAGACCAGCTCCCCCCCAAGGGCAACATGCAAGTTGAAGAATTGACCGAAGAGCAACGCGAGAACTTCAAACCATTGAACCCGATGGGCGCGGGCATGGGTGGTGGCGCGAAGAAGGGTATGGGTGGCGGCCGGGGAAAAGGATCACCTGATTCGAAGAGGAAATCGCGACCGCGAAAGAAGGCCGGCGAAGGTGGCGGCGGGGGCAGCATGAGCGCGATCGCGCCACCAACGGACGAGCCGCCAACCGACAGCAAGAAGCCTGCCGCGTCCCCCGACAAGCAAAAGGACGCCAAGACCGAGCCCGCCAAGGAGAGCAAGCCCGACGCGAGCAAACCGGCGGAAACCAAAACCAAACCGGCCGCGCCGACAAAAACACCGCCCGCCGAAAAGAAACCCGAACCCAAAAAACCGGCCGCGAAAAAGGGCTAGACCGGGAACGATCCGTGCCTGGTCGTGGGCGGGAGTGCGCTCAGCCCAAAGGACATGATTGGTTTTAAATCGACTTTTCCAGGGGAACTTCGACGCGTCCCACGAACCAATCGTGTGCCCCTTGAAATGCCACGCCGTCACGGACGATTTCCACGTAGAGAGGTAAGTGCCGAGTCTCGCCGTCCTGCTCATAGTCAACGACGTACCGTAGCGCCACGAGATCGAAATCAAGCTTAGGGAAGAAGTCGTAGACCCCATCATAACGGATTTTCGCGGTCTTCCGATGCATCACGAGCGTGCGCAGCGCGTCGCCGTCGAAGAACTCATTGAAATCCACTTTGATGCCGGGCGTTTCCTTGTAGTACTCGTCGAATGAGAGGTTTTTTTCGATGCGGTTTTTCCTCAGTATATGCAATTGATAGGCCTCATCAAGCTGGTTCTTGCGAACGAGTTCCAACCACTGCGACGCATAATCCTTTGCTTTCGATTCCAGCCAGACTCGGCGTGAATAGTACCGGGCCGGACCAAACGTTCCCAGGAATATCGCCAGCGCGAGCGCGGCGAGCACGGGACGACGCCCCATTTTCTCCGGATGGATGGCCAGCGAGCGGAGCGTTACGATACCCAACAAGACAGTCAGCCACGGCACGAACCAGAGCGTGGTACCTGACAATGCCATGAGGCTTAGCAATGCCATGAGGACGGTGAGCGCGGCAAGCAAGCTCGGATTTCGGTAATGCCCCACTTCGGGCGGCGCATCAGTCGTTGGAATGCCTTGATCGGACGTGTTTCTTTCAGACATGGACTCACTCGATCCGTTAATTGGAAACTCGATAGTCGGCTTCACCTTCAAAGTTCTTGCGGCGTTGATGGTACTTGAGAATGAACTCACTTTGTGGATCAAACTCGCCACCGGCGCCACCGGACAGCGCGCCGCGCGAACGACTTTGCATGAACGCCAGCCACTGCCGTCCGGGCGCCATGCCGAGAAAATTGCCGGACAGGGGGGCTTGTTGGAACCCCATGGGGGACTCGCCAACTGGCGCCGTATGCATGGTGGCGCAGACAAAACCAATGAACAACCAGGCGATCCAGACGGCGACGACGGAGCGTCCCACCATTTCCACCCAGATATTAAACACGACACGGCGTCGCGACAGCATGTCCGTGACCAGACGCAGGATTCCGAATGAGAGGGCGAAAAGCCCCCACAAGACGAGATAGTCGTACAGATAGTTGTACGAACGCTCTTGGTTCACGAGCAATTTCGATAGCGGCTCGTAATAATTGAAGGCCAGCATCATGGCGAACAACATGTTGATCAGTGTGAGCAGGTTGCTCCACAACCCTTGAAACCACAGTGCCGCGACGAACGCCAGGAAGATCAACAACAATATCAATGTGAGCATCGTGGTAAGTTCCTATTGTTTGAGAGCCCGCTGTAGTTCATTCAACGAGGTGACGCCGCGCGCGACCAACAGGATCCCCTCTTCCTGCAGCGTACGGTTGCCCGCGTCGCGTGACAATTTCCTCAGCAGTTCCAACCGTGGCTGTTGGACCAGGGCGGCGCGCATTGCGTCGCTGACCTTGACCAGCTCAAAAATACCGGTTCGGCCTCTGTATCCGATGCCGCTACAATCGGGGCACACTTCAGGCTCTCCCTTACGTTTTTTGCTACCCGGGGGGGGGGGCTGATACTCGCGAAACAGAACTTCGACACGTCCTTCGGGGATATTCAACTTCTTCAGGAGTTGGGGCGGCGGCTCATACGCCTGCCGGCACGTCTCGCATAATTTGCGCACGAGCCGTTGGCTCACGACGGCGGAGACTGTCTGGGCAAACGGTTCGGGGTCGACCTTGAATGCCAGGATTCGCAATATCGCCTCGATGGCATCGCGGGCCCGAATGGCCACCGCAACCAGCTTCTTTTCTTCCAGTACGTGCTTGGTCAGCGTATTGATCGTCTCGGCACTATCCAATTCCGGGACGACGACCGCGTCAGGCTCGCGCAGAAGGACTTTTTTGAGTACGGCGGCAGGCGTCTCGCCCGCCGCGCCGTCAAATGTGAAGATCTCCACGTTTTCGACGTGGGTCCAGGGTTTGTTCTTATCTTCAATCCCCAGAAAATCACGCAAATAACGATCGGTAGCGGCGATTGAGAGGTTCCAAAGTGTCTGGAGCCCGCCGCCGGGTAGTGTGCTGATAACGGCCAATCCCGCCTCTTGGGCGAGGATTTCCTTGAGCTCATCGCGCATTTTATCGCGCATGCCAAGATCTTCGAGCGATTTGAACGGCGACTTATCCGGCACGAACTCGACAATCGCACGTTCCCCGGTCTTGGTGCCCTGGCTGACTAGCTCGCACGTGTACTTTGTCTCCCGGTACTTGATCCGGAAAACGCCCTCCTGCTTGGCGCGGCGTTCTTCCATGCTCAACGCCGAGATCTTCTTCAGAACGGCCAGTAAGACGTCCCCTGTTTCCCGGTCGCGCGGCTCGACGTTGTGCCAGATGCCGTCGATATCATATCGCACGCCAACGGCATCCTTGGTGAAATCGAGCATCACGCGCGTGGCACGTCGATCCAGTGCATCCGCGATCAGCTCCTTGGCCAGGACAAATCCGGGCGACTGGCGTGCGATGATCAAATTCGCCTGGTTTTCGGTATCGGTGCCTCCGCATGCCGTGATTTTGACGGGCGGACCGGCCTCGTGAGCCGATAGCGTGTCTTGCTTCTTCTTCTTGCGACCGGTTGCCAGTCCGGTGAGCCAGCGTTTCAGGTGTGCCGGAGTCAGAACTTTTTGCTCATCGGTAACCCGCGCATTCCGCATGAGAATGAACGTTGCAAGCGGCGCGATCCAAGCAATCACCAGCAGCGTGTAACCGACGGCGAAAATCGGGATCGTGATCGCCAGGATAAAGCCCACAAAAACACTAAAGACAGCAATTGGATTCCACATCTCGGCGGGCATGTCGATGTTATCGCCCAACTCCAATGTGTCCCGGTTGATCCAATCCGTGGTGCGGACCCACGCGACAAAAACAAGCCAGCACAACAGGAGCTTGTACCATGCCAGATAATTGCCTGGTCCGCGCTGCAACGGATCACCATAGTAAGGTGGCCAACCCTGGGCTGCCACCGGTCCGGTCACCGCGAGAATCAACAACGTAGTCGCCGAAAAGACGAGCGTTTTTCGAAACATCATAGAATTCCAGGTTGCGAAACATTAATGCCCTTGAGCGCCATTTTCAGTGCTTCCCGGTTCGGCGCCACTTCGAACGCGGTCGGACGATCGATCAGCTGGTCGTCAACCAACTGTTTTAAACTCATCGTGAAATCCTGCATTCCTTCTTCCGCACCGATGCGGATCGCGTCGGGCAGTTTGGCGTCCATGCCTTCCAGCACCAGCTTCTTGATCATCGGCGTGAACAACATGATCTCGACGGTCGGCACGCGGCCAACACCTTCCTTAATGGACGGCAACAGCTTCTGTGCGACAATCGCTTTCATGTTGAACGCGATCGCACTACGGATCGCCGGATGCATGTCCTCGGGAAACAGGTCCAAAATACGACCAATCGTGGTGGGCGCGGTCGATGCATGGATCGTGCCGAACAACAAGTGCCCGGTCTCCGCCGCGTGAATGGCCGTCATGAACGTCTCCTCGTCACGCATCTCGCCGACCAGCATGACATCCGGGTCTTCACGCACCGCATGTTTCATGCCGATGCCAAAGTCAACGACGTCTTCGCCGACTTCGCGCTGGTTGATCAGACACTTGTCCTCCTTGTAGACGAATTCGATGGGATCTTCCAGAGTCAGAATGTGTTTGCGATAGTGCGCGTTGACCCAGTTCAGCATGGATGCGATGGTCGTGGTCTTGCCGGACCCCGTGACGCCCGCCAGCAGGATCATGCCCTGATCGTATTTGCACAAATCCTCCATGATGGGCGGCAGATTCAATCCCTCAAAATCCGGGATCCAGTTATTGACACGCCGCGCGACCAGCCCAATCTGCCCCATCTGCTGCAACATATTGACCCGAAACCGCCATATGTCTCCGTCCACATCAACCGTGTATGCGAAGTCGGTTCCGCCATCCCGATCAAAGATCGTGCGATGCCGCTTGTTCATCATGGGAAACAGCAAACGACACATTTCCTTCATTTCAATCGCCGGCCGGTTGAGTGGCTTCAGCTTACCATGAACGCGCACGATGGGTGGCTGTCCCACCTTCATATGCAAGTCGCTACCTTCTAACTTGACCAAGGCACGAAAGTACTTGTCAACTTCGAGCTCCTTTGCCTTGGCCAGGAACCGATCCTCCAGATCGCCCGTGACGACGGCCGGATCGAGTTCTTTCGACGAGTGATGATGCTGGGAAGGTCCCAGGACTCCCGAATCGCTAATCGGCATCGCTTACTTCTCCCTCGTTTCGTTCCTCACGTAAACCCGATCGTTGTGACGCGCCCATTTCCCCGCCCGATGGAGGATCCGGCCTGCGATGCACTTGCCCTCCACTCGACTTTCTGGACGATCGAATCGTCGGGGCGATCGGGATGTCTGTCGCTCGAGCCGAACCGAATTCAGGTCGCAAATCACCATTATAATCGCACGGTGATGCCGCGGTCGGCCATAACTTGTTTTGTTTGGCGGATGGAGTACTCCGCAAAATGGAATATGCTGGCAGCCAACGCGGCGTCGGCACGACCGATGAGGATCGCATCGGCAAGATGGTCCGGCGTGCCGGCCCCACCACTGGCGACAACCGGTATCGAAACCGCGCGACTCACGGCCGCCGTGATTTCCAGGTCATAACCGTCCTTGGTGCCGTCGCAGTCCATGCTGGTCAACACAATCTCTCCGGCGCCGAGCTGCTCAACGCGCCGTGCCCAGGCCACCGCCTCGAGCCCGGTCGGGATGCGCCCGCCATTGATATGGACTTCCCAAACCTCGTGATTCGCGTACCGGACACGCTTTGGGTCGATGTTCACCACGATGCACTGGCTGCCAAACCGACGTGCTGCCTCACGCACAAACTCAGGATCTCGACAGGCCGCGGAGTTGATCGATACCTTGTCGCTGCCGGCGTTTAGCAGGGCACGGATATCATCGATCGTGCGAACCCCACCCCCCACGGTCAGCGGCATCATGACCTGCTCGGCCGTGCGACGCACGACATCGATCATGATATCACGACCCTCGTGACTGGCCGTAATGTCGAGAAAAACCAGTTCGTCCGCCCCCTCCTGCTCGTACCGAGCGGCCACTTGGACCGGGTCGCCAGCGTCGCGCAGGTTAACGAAATTCGTCCCCTTGACGACCCGTCCACGGTTCACGTCGAGACATGGAATGACACGCTTGGCAAGCATTACGGACCACCGGTGACGAGCAAGACCCAACGGGTCGGATGAATCGAGCCGCTTTTTCGGCCCCCAAACGAGCGCTCGCGGAGCCGAGTCGATAAGCCCTTACTCTAAGTAACCGCCGGGGCCATGTCGAGGGTTGGCCTTTAGTACACGCCCCCTAACGTGGGCTACGCCCACAACCGAAAACGGGTGGCATCCGCCTTTGGCGGATGAGAAGCGGAGACGCACTCGTCCAAT
>CAZSOG010000335.1:0-6109 GCA_964607555.1 uncultured Pirellulaceae bacterium
CTTGGACCACCGCGAGACGTCCCTCTTGGAACAGCCGCATAAAGCCTGGGATGTGCGGATGAAAACCAAGATAGTCGTTGATTTTGAGCACCTCCGTGGCACGCAGTCGCAGGGTGCGGCGGCTGCGTCCGTAGACATCATCCGCGTACGGGACGACGGTGTTCAGGCCGTCATTGCCGCCGCTCAGCTGGACAACGATGAGTGCCGTGTTCTTGTCGAGTGTGGGCGCTGCGGCGCGGGCGGTTCGCTGCAGTAACTCGGGTATCGAACCGGAAAATGCGGCGACCATCGATGTGCCCGCGGCCGCCTTGATGAACTCGCGTCGTGTTGCCGGCATGATCTGCTCCTGCTAATTGGAGTGCCCCGCGGTACACGCAGGTCGGCTGCGTGCCTTGGGGGACTCGTTCAAAACTAAACCGTAAATAGTGACGTCAAATTCTCTCCAATTTCCCCAAAGCACGATTATTGTCCGAACGCCACTCGCACGCCCCATCTAGCTCAACTGAAATTCCGGCAAGGTCACGATTCGATACGCGACTTGTCTGAGCCACGGGTCGACCTGTTTTGAACTCGATTGACCTGGTTGGCCTGCGCGCAATTTCGCGAAAGTCGCATCGGCCAGATCTTGTTGGACAAAAAGGCCGGCCAGGAATTTCGCGGCGTCGCCTGGTGCGACCTGATCATATTGTGCCGCGAGTTTGGCGGGGTTCAGTTTTCCTCCATAGGGGCCTTTGGGATTCCACAAGGCCTGTGCCAGATTGGCCCGTTGCAGGATAGTGGCCGAGTTCAGCCAGTGCGTGGCGCCAGGCCAGCCCGCGAGGGTGGGCGGCATGTAGAGGTTCTGGCCGAGGTGTGCCAGGTCGGCTCCCAAGCGCACGGTAGGCACATTGGCTTGCATGGCGCGCACGATCCCAACGGCGAAATCGACGGGACTCTTCACGCGCTGGCGGTAGGCGGTGGCGGAAAAGAACAGGTTGGACCGTAGGATTGTCTCGACAACGCGGCCGACGTCATGCTGGTTGCCCATCAACGCCACCAAGGGTGCCAGCAAGTCGGCGCTCGGTTCCGCCGTTTCGGACACGAACCAGCGGTAGAGCTTGCGGACCAGCATCTGCGGCGTGGCCGGCTGGTCCAAGACCATACGCACGACATCGGCGGCATTCCATTGCCCCAGCTGGCCCAGGACGCTTTTCGGTCCCGCGTCGTGTTCGCGCGCCAGGTACTTTGTGCGTCCGCGGAAAACAAACCAGCCGGTGAACGCGCGCGCGGCTTCGTGCACATCCTCTTCGCCAAAATTCCCCGGTCCGACACTAAACTGTGCCATCAGTTGGCGGGCGAAGGCCTCGTTTGGCTGGGCCTTGCGATTCGCATCGGCGCCAACGCCAAGGAGCACGGCCGGGTCCTGCGAAGCCGCTTCGAGCAACGGCCGGTACGTGCTCAATGCATGCTGGCGCAGCATGCGGGCGTGCCGCACCATCAAGCCCACGTCCTTCACGCGTGCCTGGCTGATCCCAAAGTGATTGTGCCAGAAAAGCGTCATGCGCTCGCGCAGCGGGAACGGCGTTTCGATCATGCGTCGCAGCCACCATGCCCGCGCGCTCTCGAGCGATCCCGACCGCGCGACCGCGTCTTCGTCGGCGTCTATCGCGGTGTCAAAGTCGCGGAGGTCGGCCGGTGGCCGTACCAGCTGATTAACGGTCGCTTGCGGACCGTGTTTCAGTGCGGCACGCAGCTCGTTTGCCGTCGCGCCAAACGCGGCACGCCGGTATAAATGTCCGGCCAACGCGCGCGTCCACGGCCGCTCGGCGGTCGGTTGAAACGCCGCCCAGGCTCGATCCGGATCGATCGGGTCGGCCACTCGGTCCCCTGCCCCGACCGAGCGCCGTTCCGTTGCTAGCTCTTTAACCATGGTTGTGGTTCCTCCAACGACATGAAAACACCAAGACGCCGCCACAAAACGGTCTCGGCAAGGTTGTTATCTTTTTATTCGAAGGACGTGGTCGTCCATCGTACTTTCCTTGCAACCGGGCCTCGCGACGGAGCCCCGTCCGTGTCCTAGTTCAGCTCGTAACCCAATGTCAACGTCATCTGTGACATACCTTTTTCCGAACCCGCCTTGATGGTGAAGTCACGCACGTGCTGGGCAATCGTCAGCAGGATCCCGATCTGGGCTTCCGCCTCTTGACGCGAGTTGCCGTCCTCGACCATGTTTTGGCGAACGAGGGTATTGCGATTGGCGTCGAGGATCGATGCGAGGTTCTGGCCATCGAGCATGCCCAGCGTGTGGATTCCGGCGACCGGTTTGACTTTCTGTTCGCTTTCCTTCTTGATGCTGTCGATCAGGTTCTCGGTAAGATCCCGAGTGGAGCTGAGGATCAAATAGTCGTTTTGGAACGCTAGGGAGGGCTGGAAGTTGAATCGTACATCGGCTTTCGCGGCGTCCGGTTCATCGGCCACGGAAAAATAGGACATCGTATATTTGGTGCCATGATACTCGGGACGGTCGATGATCAATCCGGGCAGCGCCTGCTGGCCGCGCGTGAAGTTGATCAGCCCAACGGCTTTTTGCCAGGCCTCCTCAACGACCGGAGCGAATTTCTCGCGGTCTTTAAGACGCATGACGATGGCGAAACCGGGAAACTGAACCTCGGGCACGCCGGTTTTGGCGTTGAACTGTTGTTGGGCGACGACAACGCGCGTATCGGGGAGGGTTCCGGCCAGCACTTCCTCGGTCAGATCGCGTCCGGTGAAGAAGATCCCCATCATATTCTCGAAGAAGATGAGACCGGAAGTCCGTTCTGGAAACAATTCGTCTTTGGCTGCGTAGAACTTGTGCAGATCGCGATAGAAGCTGAATCCGGCGATGCGCCGCGGCACGTCCAGGTTGGGCATCACGCCGTCGCCCGGTTTCGCGAGCGCGGCGAAACCACGCGGCGAGTCCGGCGCGTCCGCGGTGCCGTCCGAGATGAACTTGATTTGGAGTGTGTCATTGGTCAGACACGCGCCGGCGGAGAGCCAGGTGGCTTCGCGCAGCGCGGCTTGGAGGGGTGCCAACAGCAGCATGCCCAGCGGGTTCGTGCTCGCGTTCAGTGATTTCTGCAGGTCGGGCGTGTTTTTCAGGACGTCCATGTTGGCATAGGCGATGACCTGGGCATCCTTACCGGCGGCCGCGACCGCCTTTTGGTACGACGTGGAGTCGGCGAGACTTCCGGTACCCGCATCGCGTAAGTCAATGACCCCCTTGAGAACATCCGGCTTGTTGCTGACCAGCAAGCGATTGCCGATGATGGCATGGACTTCGTTGGGGCCGAACTTCCAGCCGGTCACGCCACGGTAGTCGGCGGACGCGACGCGCCCGGAGTCGCCGGCCTTTTCCGCATCCCCCTGGGCCATCATCTTGAAAAAGTCGTGCACTTCGTCGAGAAACGCCTTGTCCTTGGCATCGACGATCAGCAAGACTTCGCCGGTTGGGCCGACGGCGAACGTGATCCCGCCGCCCGCCAACGCATCGACCATCGCCGGGATGTCCGCGTCGTGCTTCGTTTGAAAGTACTTCACCAGGTTCATTGCTTGCTTGGTGCCCGGGTTGTCCAGCGCCTGGTCGTAGAATGGCAGTTTCTTGACGGCCGCCTTGACACGTTCGGAGAATAATTGGTCAACAATCGCTTTCGGATTCCGAATCTGCACGACCAATACGGCCTGCTGTGGGATCAGGGCCGTGGCCGGTACTTGGGACTCGGCGGAGCGCACGGCCGCGCACGGCAGACTGACCGCCAGGAGTGACAGCGTTAAAAGGGACTTGTACCGCATCGTGATACCTCCAAAGAGAGCATGTGTTAGCAATCGACGATCGCGGCGTTACAAATCACGCCGCGAAAACAGAATCAGTGTCAGCAACAACACCACGAGCGTGGGGATCCCGTATCCGAGCACGACCCGCAGCAACGAGAAATCTTGATAGTCATTACGCTCGAAAAACTTGGGTGACTTGGGCTCGGCCTGCGGCGTGCCGCCCGACAACACGCTCAGGAATCTGTTTGCCTGGCGACTCAAGGCGCGGAGATCCTCGTCGCTGACCGCCTCGTGTTTGTTCTCGTCGCTGGCGCGCCACGGCGTGCGCAGCAGCGTCGGTAGCGACTGGTTCAAACTGATCGGCGAGAACTGTTCGAGTGAAAACGTGGCCAGCACGGCGTTGATCGGGAACCAGACAAAGACCAGGACGACCACGGCCAGCAGCGGTTTTCGCAATAGACTACCCGCGAAAAATGCCAGCGAGACGAGCAGCATCAAGACAAGACCGACGACGGCGAGTGACGCGATCACGCCATACCAGGTGACCGGATCCGCCGCGCTGGCGCGCTTCGCGGTCGCGACGATGACGGCGGCCGGCACGGTCACGACCAGGTAGACGCCGAGCACGACAATGATGCGCGCGGCCCAACAGGCCAGCAGATATTCGTGCCGCGTGACCGGGCGACTCAGTACGCCGTCGGCCAGTGACTCCAGACGCGCGCCGGTCACCGGGCTGATTCCCAGCATGAAGACGACCACGAACCAGGGGAAAACCAGGTAGGGAAACAGCAGCGACGCGATCAGCGGAGCGCTCGGCATGCGATCCCAATTGGGCGCGATTGTGATAAAGGTCGTCAGCGCGGCGGCCACCAGCCAGAGACGTACCAGCCAGCTCGCCCATAAAAGCCGCAGCTCATGCGCCAGAATCGCCAGCAGTGGCATCATCGCCAGCCGTATTCTGGAAATCAAACCGCCGAAATCCATGTGCATGGTCCTCTTGTAACAACTGCAAATATGCGTGTTCCGTCTCGTTCTGTCCCGATCCGATGGTTTGCAACGATACGCCATTGGAATCGATCAACTTCAGCACGGCCGCCAACGCGGCGGCCCGATTCCCACCCTCGGCCACTTGGACCGCCAGAGTATAGGTGTCACGAACGACTGCCGTGATGCCGTCCAGGTCCGCTGCTTGACGCGCGAGTCGCGCGATTTGGTCCGCGGGTCCGTCCAGTTCCAGGTGAAAGTCATCGCGCCGCAAACGCTGCTTGACCTCACGCATCGAACCACTAAAGATCATCCGCCCCTCGTGCATCACCCCGACATGATCGCAAATCTGATCGATATCTCCCAAGATGTGGGTGGCAACCAGGATCGTGCGTTGCGCGGACAGCTCGCGGATCAGGTCGAGCGTGAAACGGCGCGCGGCGGGGTCCAGCCCGGCCGTCGGTTCATCCCAGATGAGCAACGGGGGATCGGCCAGCAGCGACGCCGCGATCCCAAGTCGCGTGCGCATACCGGTCGAAAAACTCCGGATACGCTGGCTCGTGGCACCCGACAGACCGACGGCCCGCAGCAACGAGGTGAGCCGTGGCTTGCGTTGGTGGGGCGGGATCCGGCTCAGCTTTCCCACTAAATCAAGGTATTCGACCGGACGCAAGTGGCCTGGAAATGACGGATGTGTCGGCAGGTAACCGATCTTTTGACGCACGCCCACCGCGTCCGGGCCGCACCGTCGTCCAAAGACCTCGGCCGTGCCCGCGCTCGCTCGATGCAGGCCCAGTAGGAGCCGCAGCGTCGTTGTCTTCCCGGCGCCGTTGGGGCCCAAAAGGCCGTACACCGACCCGGCCGGTACCTCCAGCGTCAAGTCGTTGACGGCAATCACGCGACTGCCGTAGATCTTCGTCAAATGTTGTGTGCGAATCGCTCGTTCCACCGCCACGGCTCCCAATCGTGTCCTGCGTGCAAAATGTTCCGACGCTGATGTTACCCCGTGGCGCGGGGACCGGTTTCAAGGGCTCGAAAGAACGAAATAAGAAAATGGGAAAATAAGAAATAAGAAATGAGAAATTAGAAATAAGGTAACTGTTTAGCCGATTGCAGCAAATTGTCGAGTCAAGGACCCCCGCGGGCTTGCCCCGCGGGTGAACGAGTCTAGTCAGCTAAAACGGGAATGCCAACGGTTCTCCCTCTCTCCCCAGCCGCGCCGCGTTCGGCGGTGGCGGGAACGTGGGTGAGTTGAGGACGCGTGTCGTGCAGAATCATTGCTCCACCGGGATAAATCCGCCATAGGCGGACGGGAAGCGCAAAGGGACCGAGC
>CAZSOG010000336.1:0-6091 GCA_964607555.1 uncultured Pirellulaceae bacterium
GTAGCCGTTCACGGACCAGAAGAAAAAGAACACTAATCGACACTAATTCTCGCTAATATCGGAAAATCTCATCTTGAAATACCTTCGACTTTTCTACGACCTGCCGGATTGATGTTGCGTGTTACAGACTTTCCAGGGTGGTATCATTAGTGTTGATCAGTGAGGATTAGTGTTCCTTGATCGCGGATGTCGTGAACGGCTACGATTTAGCAAGAATACTGAGTGGCAAGAATATCTGAGTGTTTATTCAACCGAACAAGCACCGGTGAACAGCTACTGATTCTCTTCCGCGATCTGGCGTCCTTGTCGTCAGGGGGGACCACAGCTCCGACGTCGCGCACCGCAGGCCAGCTTGTGTGGCCCCTGTTTACTGTTTACAAGGAGACCGGTTGCCCCTTGCACTGCGAGTGGCGTCCGTTGTCTGCCATCATTCTGTCCGTTCATACTCGCAAACTTCTTTTTCGAGCCGGCCTTTGAGTCGGTCACTCTCCATGTCCAATTCGTAGTCCATTTGAAGACCAAGCCAAAACTCCGCGGACATGCCAAAAAAACGGCCGAGCCGGAGTGCTGTATCCGCCGTCACTCGCCGGACGCCATGCACGATCTCGTTGATTCGCCGGGGTGGAACGCCGAGGCCGCGTGCCAAGGCGTTTTGACTCAGGTCCATCGGGACGAGGAACTCTTCAAGTAGAATTTCGCCTGGATGGACCGGTGCCAGTTTCTTAACCATTTTTCATCACCTAGTGATAGTCCACAATCTCAACTTCGAACGCATCACCGGATCGCCATGCAAAGCAGATTCGGAATTGATCATTCACACGGATGCTGTACTGTCCTTTTCGGTCACCTTTGAGTGCTTCCAGCCGGTTACCCGGTGGTACTCTGAGATCCTGTAGGCTCCGCGCGCGATGCAGCATTCGCAGTTTTCGCAACGCCACCCGATGAATGCCATGAGGTAGGCGCCCAGGCCGCTCACGGTGAAAGAGACGCTCAGTATCGGCGCAGGCAAAACTCCGGATCATGAAGTAAGTGTATGACGTGTAGCGCTACGCGTCAAGCATTGATCGGGCGAATAGAGCGGTATTCGTGAATTCTCCTTGTTACCAAAAAAGCCGCGGGCATCAGGAGCACGACGATACTCTGAGTCACGGCACCTGTTGCAAAACGGTTGCAGGTTGCGCAAAATCGATGAGACATCCTATGCCATGCAATTACCTTATGCCATGCAATTGAAGGTTTGGCTGCCGAGCGGGGCATCCATTAATCGATGTCGCGTACGGGCCGAAACACTGACGGCCGTGCGGTCAGCGGGCCGATTGGAGAGCGCCGCTGCGTGTCGATGGGGAAACACCTTGCAAACCGTTATATCGCTTTACCCTTTGAGGATGGATGCATGCTCCACGACCCGAGCCACTACGAGCCGCCGCCGATTGCCCATGAGATACGGCTCACCCGCCGGGACACGGACGTCCTGCGGCGTCTGGCTTCCGAATTGGCCGAGATCGCGGCGTTGCCGATCCACCAGGCGAACGCCCGGCGCTGGCGAAATCTGAATGATCTCCAGTCCGAACGGCCCATGGTTTGGATCAACGAAATCTGCTGGCACGAGATGAATGTCGATGACGAGTTGACCCTGGTCACGGAACACCCGTGGGCACAAGATCAAGAACGCGATTTGCGACGGACACTCTACCAGTGGCGGCACTTGCCAGGCGATATGATCATCGACGACTATCTCGCGTGCCCGCTTGCCATCCACAGCACGGACTTCGGTATTATTGAAGATGTGGATATCGCGCGAACGGACGACGCCAGTGATGTGGTATCCCGCCATTTCAATGTCCAGATCCACGATTTCGACGATCTGAAAAAGATCAAGATGCCGGTCGTGACGCACAACGAGACGGCGACGGAGTTCCGCTACCAAGCCATGTGCGAAGTGTATGACGGCATCATGCCGGTGACCAAGGTTGGCCAAACACACATCTGGTTCACACCCTGGGATTACCTGATCCGTTGGTGGGGCATCGAACGCGCAATGATGGATTTGATCGAACGCCCCGACCTGGTCCACGCCGCCGTGGATCGGATGGTCGACGCCTGGATGGTCGAGTTGGATCAATTCGAGGCGATGAACCTCTTGTCACTGGACTGCAACAACACGCGTGTCGGCTCGGGCGGTTACGGCTATACTTCACAACTGCCGAACGAACCATTCAAACCGAACCACGTGCTGCCGAAGAACATGTGGGGGTGTTCCAATGCCCAGATCTTCTCCGAGGTCTCCCCGCAGATGCACTGGGAGTTTGCGATGGAGCACGATCTGCGGTGGCTTGAGCGATGGGGATTGACCTACTACGGCTGCTGCGAACCCCTGGACGGCAAGATCGAGATTCTCCGGCGCATCCCGAATCTGCGCAAGATCTCGGTCAGCCCCTGGTGCAACACGGCGCGGGCAATCGAAGGCATTGGCCGCGACTATGTGATGAGTCGCAAACCGAACCCCGCCATTCTTGCCGAAGACGGTTGGGACCCCGGGCGCGCGCGGGCCGAGATACGCGCGTTTCTAGAAGCGGCACGCGGCTGTCACGTCGAGCTGATCATGAAAGACATCTCGACGGTGCGTTACCAGCCGCGGCGGCTCTGGGAATGGGCCAGAATTACGATGGAAGTCGCGGAAGAGTTTTCCGCTTGAGTGTGGTAGCGTGAGAACACGCATCGTCGTGCGGGAACTGAATTGTATTTCAACGAACGTCTTACGGAGGCCACCATGGGTTACAAAGGATCACTCGCCGTCTGCCTGCTCGTGTCATTACACGGCCTGACTGCGGCCAACATGGCGGATACGGTCAGGAACAGTGGAGTGAGGGGGGGGATCGTGGTGCACCTCGGCTGCGGTGACGGCAGCGAAACGGCCTCGATGTTGCTCAATAGCAGCTACGTGGTCCAGGGGTTGGACACCGACAGTGAGAACATTGCCGCGGCCCGCGCCTACCTCCGTTCGAAGAATCTCTATGGTCGAGTGTCCGTCGCGCGGTACGACGGCAAGACGCTTCCTTACGCCGATAACGTCGTGAACTTGATCGTCGCCGATACGCTTGGCGTTGTGCCCGCGCAAGAAGCTCTGCGTGTCTTGACACCGCTTGGCGTGCTGATCGTGGGCGGCAAGAAGACGGTGAAGCCCTGGCCCAATAACATCGACGACTGGCCCCAATACCTGAACAAGGCGAATAATAACGCGGTGGCCAAGGATGCCGTTGTCGGGCCGCCCCGTTACATCCAATGGGTCGACAAGCCGGCCTGGTGCCGCTCCCACATGGGCATCCCCACGATTGCCAGCGTGGTATCGGGCAACGGCCGCCTGTTCACGATCGAGGACACCGCGCCGCCCGACAACCCGTTTCTTCCTTCCGCGTTTCGCGTCGTTGCCCGCGATGCGTTCAACGGCAAGCAGCTTTGGACACGCCGCATCACGCGCTGGGAATCGGTGACCATGTACATCAAGTGCGAACCCGCCCAACAACAGCGGCGCATGGCCGTGGTTGGCGACACGCTCTACTGCACACTCACACTGGAGGGCCCGGTCACGGCCTTGAATGCGGCGACGGGTGATGTGCTCACGACCTATGAGAACACGTCTCCCACGCAGGAAGTCGCGTACGACCAAGGCATACTGTATTTAAATGTCGGCGACCGGTTCAGCAGCGCGGCCTACAACATCGTGAAGTTGAAGAACCAGCCGTTTGTCGAGGGAGTGGACCCGGCGGGTCCGTTTTACGGTGGCGGGTTCCGGCGCGGCTACGCCCCGGAGATCAAGGACAAGGCGAAGCCCGTCAGCTCGATTGTCGCCATGGACCCGGCAACCGGCGCGCGGCTTTGGACCATCCCGAACATCGTCAACTACACCGCCGCTTCCCTCGCCGTCCAGGGAGATTATGCGGTCTACCAGGCCGGTAACGGTCTATTCTGCGTCAACTCCAAGACCGGCAAGAGAATCTGGAGCCAGGAACACCCCGTCGTGAACGCGGTCGGGCATGACTCGAAGACCCCCGGGACGATGCCCAACACCGTCGTGATCGCGGATGATAAAGTCCTGGCCGTCGAGGGCCACGCGACGAACAAAATCGCTTCCTATGCGAACAACACGCTGCACGTCTACGCGCTCGCCGATGGTAAACCTCTCTGGGAAGCTCCGGCGACGAGTTGTTACGAGTCGTCGTCCGATGTCTTCTTCGTGGACGGCACGGTCTGGGTGGGTGGCAAAAACCCGACACAATACGATGCCCAGACCGGCGACGTCATCAAGCGGATCGTGCAACGCATGACCGGCCCGATGAGTCATGATCGTTGTTATCGCAACCTGATCACCGAAAGATATTTCATCAACAGCAAGACAGGCGGGGCAGATTTCCTTGAGCTGACAACCAGCAAGGAATTTCCCAACCATTGGACGCGCGGCGGCTGCGGCATGGGCGTGCTGCCGGCCAACGGGCTGCTCTATTCCACGCCGTTTTCCTGCCAATGCAGTATGGGCGCCATGTTCCAGGGCATGCATGCGTACGCATCCCCGCAGCCGCGCCTGCGGACTTCGGATCAGCCCATGCCCGTGCACCGTGCCGCGCGGCTTGAGAAGGGGCCTGCCTACGGCAAAATCAGCGTGTCGACCGCGGCCGCGGCGGATGACTGGCCGGCCTACCGTGGCAATGGGGCACGCTCGGGAGTGACGAAATCGGCGGTGCCCAGCACACTTTCGGTGCGTTGGAAGGCCACGCTTCCAACACGCCCCAGCGCCATCACGGCCGCGGCCGGAAGACTGTTCGTCGCCGACGTCGATACGCATACGCTGTACGCCTTGCGCACCGACAGCGGCGAAACGCAATGGACGTACACCGCCGGTGCCCGGATCGACTCGCCGCCCGCATACTATCAAGGCACGGTGCTTTTCGGTTGTCGCGACGGCTGGGTCTATTGTCTGCGCGCCACCGACGGCGCGCTGGCGTGGCGGTTCAAGGATCTGCCGGACAGAATGATCGGGGCGTACGGACAACTGGAATCCGCGTGGCCTGTTGCTGGCAGCGTGCTGATTCTTCGTGACACGTTGTATTTCGCCGCCGGCCGTAGTTCCTATCTGGACGGCGGCATCTTCGTCTACGCCCTGGACCCTCGGACCGGCAGAGTACGCAAGAGCCGTTCGAATTACGGGCCCTTCACGAAAGAAAACGGATTTCCGGTCGGTGGCGACGCGGGATTCAAGAACGATATCTTGGTGACCGACGGAATCAGACTTTACCTGCGTCAAAAGGCCTTTGATCTGGACTTGGCGGACGCCACGCCCGGCGCCCACATCATTCCCACCGGCGGTTTTCTGGACGGAACACCGCAGCATCGAACGTCGTGGAGCGTGTCGTCCGGTATCCGCAAGCGAAACGCCGGTGATATCCTGGTCGCCAGCGGCAAGACGTACTATGAAGTACAAGGGTTCCCTCTCTATGCGAATCACTCGTATTTTGACCCGCGCCGCAACGGGTACACGCTCTTCGCGCGGACAGTAGATACCGCGGCACGAACCGCGCCGCGCGCCCCCTCGCGCGCCAGGCGAAGAACGAAAGCGAAACGGCAAAGACCGAGGATCGGCAAAGAGCTGTGGCGTCGCAATATACCGATCACCGGCAATGCGATGGCGATGGCCGGTGATATGCTCTTCGTCGCCGGCGAGCCCATGCAGTTCGCCGACCCTTCCTACAAAAACTACGTTGCCGCGTACAATGGCAAACTGGGTGGACGTTTGTTGGCCATTTCCGCAAGCGACCACACCCAACTGGCCGACTACGAACTGAACGCCGCCCCGGTTTGGGACAGCATCGCCATCGCCAACCACCATCTCTACATCAGCCTGCAGGATGGAACGGTAGAGTGCTTTATGAAGGGGGGAAATAAGAAATAAGAAATAAGAACAGAAGTAGGATTTGGGTAACACTTTGGCGGATTGCAGCGGACAAGCGTGACGATTCATGCTCCGGAAGACTGAAAACCGCGGATTCACGCTGATGAACGCTGATGGAACAGACGTTTTTCACCCATCTGCGTCTAT
>CAZSOG010000337.1:0-6083 GCA_964607555.1 uncultured Pirellulaceae bacterium
GTGCGCCGCCGGTTAGTGCAGAATCACTGGCTCCACCCAGACAAGCTGGGTGGGGGCCGGATACCGACAATTCGAGCATTGACAAACCAACAACAAAGAAAAGTGGCGCGGTCCTATTAAGAGCCAAACCTCAAACTCAGTACTGGATATGTGCGACGGACGTCCACGTCCGTCGGAGAAGCGGATGAATACCCGGCGGAAGCAGTTTCGTAACACGCACTAAGCCCCAGGCACTTCGATAATGTCGCGATTAATTGCACTGGTGATCAAGGAATTCCTGGCTCTGTTGAAGGATCCGAAGAGTCGGTTTGTCATCATCGGGCCGCCGTTGATGCAGTTGATCGTGTTCGGGTACGCCGCCACATTCGACGTAACGCACATTCCATTGGCCGTCTATGACGAGGACCGCGGAGCCGCCGCGCGCGAATTGATCGCGCGCGTGGCCGGTTCACCGAATTTTGATCAGGTCGCCACGATTTCGAACGATGCGGAAATCGCGCCGCTGGTGGACGCGAAGAAGGTGTTGATGGTGCTCCATCTCGGCCCACAATTCTCGCGAAAACTGAACACATCTGGAAGCGCGACGGTCCAGGTGATTGTCGACGGACGTGACTCGAACACGGCCATGATCGCCAACGGGTACGCACAGACGATCATCGAACAGTTCAACCTCGATTGGGCGCATGCGCGGGGCGGGCCGTCGCCGCCGGCCCGCCTGGCGACACGCGCCTGGTACAATCCCAATCTGGTCAGCCGCTGGTTCGTCGTCCCGGGGATCGTCGGCCTGTTGACCCTGGTGGTCACGATGCTGGTCACCGCGCTGTCGGTTGCGCGAGAGCGCGAGCAAGGGACGTTCGATCAGTTGCTGGTCACGCCATATCGTCCGTGGGAGATTTTGATTGGCAAAGCGGTTCCCGGGTTCATTATCGGCTCGGTGGAGGCGACGCTCATCATCGTCGCGGCCGTTTTCTGGTTTCGCGTTCCCCTGCTTGGCAGCCTCGTGACGCTCTACACCGGGATCGGGTTGTTCTTGATGTCGGCGATCGGTGTTGGCCTGATGATCTCGTCCATGTCCGTAACGCAGCAGCAGGGTTTGCTCGGCGCGTTCGTGTTTCTGGTGCCCGCGATTATCCTGTCCGGGTTCGCGACGCCGATCGCGAACATGCCGCCGATTGTCCAGAAATTGACGTATCTCAATCCGATGCGTTATTTCATGATCATTTTGCGCAGCGTCTTTCTGGAAGGAACTCCATTCCACCTGTTGATCGGCCAGTTCTGGCCCTTGGTCGCGATCGGACTCGTGACGCTCTCCATGGCCGCCTGGCTTTTCCGCCGCCGTATGTATTGAGCAACAGGTCGTCTAGTGCCGCTGATCCACGGCATGGTGCTCGAGTTCTTCCAAATTGACGAACTCGAGCGCCGAAATATGGGTCGCTTCCAGTATGACGGGCGGCGCGACATCGGCTTCGAACGCTTCTTTCCACCGTTCCACGCCCAGACACCAGCGGTCGCCGGGCTTGAGACCCGGGAATCCAAACAGGGGCTGTGGTAGTGTCAGGTTGTTGCCACGTGACGCCGAGAAGTGAAGGAATTCAGCCGTCATTTCCGCACAGACGAGATGCAGGCCGTGATCTTCCGGGCCGGTCATGCAGTAGCCATCTCGATAGAACCCGGTCGCGGGCTGCCGGCAGCAAACAGCCAGGTCGGTACCCAGTACATTCTTGCCTCGTCGCATGGTCGTGTGTCCTCTGGCTAAGGCTTCGATTCAATTGGCAGTTCATTGATCTTGGCGGCGGTAATGAAATCGTTTTCCGAGAGGCCACCGATGGCGTGCGTCCATAACTCCACCGTCACATTGCGATAGCCAACCAGATGGAGATCGGGATGATGGCCTTCGTCCTCGGCCAACTCGGCAACACGATTGAAAAACCTCATGGCCGCCATGAAGTCACGCGTCACCCATTGACGGCGGATGCGGATCCCGTCGTCGCTCAATTCCCAGCCCGGTAAGTCCTGCAAGAGCCACTCGGCCTGCTGGCGGGGCACCGGCGGAACGCCGCCTTCGCACGGGACGCATTTTTTCTTTTTCAGTTCACCGATCGTGGGGGTAGTCATCACACATGCTCCTCGTTGTCTCCTCGCGGCAACTCGAACGTGGCTGCGGACAGCACCCAAACGTCCCCGCCGCCGCGCGCACCAAAAACCAACGAATCCGTCAGGCCCAAATCAGCTCGGGCTCAACACGGCCAACACTCAGAAATGGTTACGGTTCACGGACCAGAAGAAAAAGAACACGAATCGACGCTAATCCTCGCTAATATCGGAAAACCTCATCTTGAAATGCCTTCGACTTTTCTACGACCGGCCGGATTTACGTTGAGTATTGCAGACTTTCCAGGTCGGTATCGTTAGTGTTGATCAGTGAAGATCAGTGTTCCGTGATAGCAGATGTCGTGAACCGCTACCAGAAATGGTAGGGCGTCGTAAACACATCGACAAGGCACGCCGCGCAGACTACCGGCCGATTCCCGCCCAGGTCGGCAGTTTACGAAGCAAGTTCAGGGTGACTTTGTCTCTCGCCCGTCTTTCCTAGTCCTGTTCCCTCTTCATGTGTTGCCGTATGACGCCGGACAAACTGTCCAATTCGTGCGGGCAAACCTTGAACCGCCGAGGCGGATCTGAGATCATGAACGCAATTGGATCATGTGAGCGGATAGATAGGCACCGCATTTGGCCGACCGGCAGAGCCGTTTTTTTGAGGAGAGCTTCGGATGACTGATTTTGCGAAGATGAGATGGTTCCAAGTTTTCTTGGTCAGCGTCTGTTTGGCGGCCGTGTGTCTGTTTGACGCACGCATTAGCGGGGCAGGGCAGGGGAGTGCGGCGGCAGGTAGCGCACAACGCATTCTGGATGCGTCCGAAGTCACGGGTGGTGTCATCGTGCACCTGGGTTGCGGGGACGGCCAACTAACCACGGCATTGTATACCAACGACCATTATGTGGTCCAGGGACTGGATGCGAATCCGCAGTCGGTGCAAACGGCGCGGCAGCGCGTGAAAACTATGGGGATCTATGGGCCCGTGTCGATCGAATTGCTAACCGGCGATCTGCTTCCGTACAGCGATGGTCTGGTTAACCTGCTGGTGGTGGAGGATTCGAGCAACATTTCCAAGACGGAAATGATGCGCGTGTTGGCGCCGGGTGGCGTTCTCTGTACGAAACAGGCGAGTTCCTGGAAGACACAGGTCAAGCCGCGACCGACGAATACCGACGAATGGACCCATTACATGCATGACTCCAGCGGCAACCCGGTCGCGCATGACGAAGTCGTGGCACCGCCACGCGCGGTGCAGTGGGTGGCCGGCCCGCGCTTCGCGCGCAGCCATGAGCACCTGCCAAGCATCGAGGCGGTCGTCTCGTCCAATGGACGGATTTTCTATATCGCGGACGAGGGGTCGACCGCGGAGATCATCGATGCGCCGCGGTGGAATCTGGTCGCGCGCGACGCATACAATGGCGTTCTCCTCTGGCAGCGCCCGATAGCCTCCTGGTTTCCCGTGATCATCAACTGGGGAGCGACCCCTCGACAACTGCAACGCAAACTGGTCGCGGTCGGCGATCATGTCTATGTGACACTTGGCTTGTACGCGCCGTTGAGCCTCGTGGACGCCGTGACCGGCCAGACGCTGAAGACCTACGCCGGAACGGACGGTGCGGAGGAGATCGTGCTCCATCAGGGCGTCTTGTTGTTGGCCGTCCGCAGTGTCACCAAACAACGTGTGGAAGAACTGGCCAAGTGGGCCAAGTTGGCCAAGGAAACCAACTCGCCGTTGTTCAAACGCGACAGTGCCGAACCACTGGTCGGTCGTCTGAAGACGATCGAAAACCGTGCCAAGAAGTCGATCATGGCGGTGGACGCCAGCACCGGCAAGCTGCTCTGGAAAAAGACGGGTGACGAAGCCAACGGCTTGCGGCCGCTCAGCCTTTGTGCCGGCGGCCAACGTGTCTTCTATCAAAACCGCGGGACGACCGTCTGCGTTGATCTGAAGACGGGCAAGCCCGTGTGGAAGACTAACTCCAGTCCGCTGCGCCTCGTGAACGACGACATCGTGGTGTGTGCGGATGGCAAAACGGTCACGGTTCGGTCAGCTGCCACCGGCGAAGCGGAATGGTCGCAGCCAACGACGCTGGTCGACGTGCGCGATGCGTTCGTCGTCAACGATTCGGTTTGGGTCGGTGGATTTCGGCCGTGTCCCGGCAAACGTAGTCCGGTATGGGGGCCCTATTTCGCGATCCAACGGGATCGGAAAACCGGTAAACTGTTGAAGCAGGTCGAGCCGGAAAACCCCAGCCATCATCACCGCTGTTACCTGAACAAGGCAACCGATCGTTATATCCTGGGTGGTCGACGTGGGATCGAGTTCATTGACGTCAAGTCTGGCGACTATCGATGGAACAGCTGGGTTCGCGGCGTATGCAAGTACGGAGTGATGCCGAGCAACGGGCTTGTCTATTCTCCGCCGAACGAATGCGGCTGTTATATTGCCACGAAGTTGGCCGGGTTTTACGCCCTGTCGGGGCGTGACACGAGCCAGCTTGTTGACGTCGCCGATAAGAGTCGGTTCGTGAAAGGGCCCGCTTACAAGGACGCGGCCGCGCGACCGAGCCATGCCAGGTCGACGGGAGATGATTGGCCGACCTACCGGCACGATGCAGAGCGCAGCGGCCGGTCGGCAACGGCCGTTGCGACGAATCTGGCGGTCAAATGGACTGCGGAAATAGGTGGCAAACTCAGCCCGCTCACGATCGCCGATGGGCGCGTGTACGTGGCCAATGTGGATCATCATGCAGTTTCCGCGATCGATGCCCGTTCAGGCAAGACGGAGTGGCAGTTCACCGCCGGTGCTCGAGTTGATTCGCCACCGACAATTGTTGGTCAGCACGCGTTGTTTGGATCACGGGACGGTTGTCTTTATAGCGTTCGTACGTCGGACGGTCTCTTGGCGTGGCGGCGGTGTCTCGGACGCAATCCGCGCCAGGTCGTCGCGCAAGGCCAGTTGGAAGCCGCGTCACCGGTGCCTGGCAGCGTGTTGGTTCAAGATGGTATCGCCTACGTTCCCGCCGGACGCTCATCCTATCTGGATGGTGGCATTGATCTGTATCGGATCGACCCTGGCACTGGCGGCATCGAGTCGCGGAATCGAATCTATAGTCCGGATCCGAAGACCGGCAAACAACCGGCGCAGTTTGGACCTGCTGCCATGCCGGGCGAGCGTTGGGATATTTTGTCGGGCGACAACGATCATGTTTACTTGCGCGACATGGTGTTTGATTTGCACGGGCAGCATCAGGAAACCGGCGCGCCCCATCTATTGACGCTGACCGGCTTCCTCGACGACGCGTGGGTTCATCGGTCGTATTGGATTTTCGGCACGAAATGTTCGTTGTCGGGCGGTTGCAGTGGTCGCGCCCGCAACCTGATTTATGGTCGCTTGCTGGTGTTCGACGACGCCACGATCTATGGATACGGGCGCAAGACCGTCCATTGGTCCAATGCCGTGGAAGATGGGCCTTATCGCATGTTTGCGGTGGCGCCCGACGGCAAGACTTTCCGTTGGCAGAAGTCGGTTCCGATCCAGGTGCACGCACTCGTCATGGCGGGTGACACGCTGTTTGTCGCCGGGCCGCGCGTCAGTGCGCAGCCCGTTGCCGGGCATGTCGAGCCGGATGCGGAAACGCTGTTGCTGGCGATCTCCGCGAAAGATGGCAAGCTGCTGATGCAACGATCGCTCGGGAGCCGGCCGGTGTTCGATGGCCTTGCCGCCGCGAACCGGCAGCTGTACATCGCGCTGAAGAACGGCCAGATCGTGTGCCTCGGCACGCCGTGAGTCGAGTGCCGTTCAGCTGTAAACGCAGCATGGGGCAGAACCTGCGGCGCAAGAGTGGTTCGAAGCCGGCCGACTTTCCCGTCGAGTTGATGCGTGAAGAGAATGGCAGGCACTAGTTTTTGGTCGCCGTGCACGACCCATGCTATCAAGGAACACTAATCTTCACTGATCAACACTAATGATACCGCCCTGGAA
>CAZSOG010000338.1:0-6083 GCA_964607555.1 uncultured Pirellulaceae bacterium
TCCGCGGCGCTCCCGTTGTTCGCTTCGAAACATGCGCGCACGGTGCGCGCATGTGACGGCCTAAGAATCTAAACGGTCGCGCTCAGCGGCCCATCGGCACGGGAAAACCGGCCATGACGACCTGGGGCTGTTTCCCGTCGTAACCCGCCAAATTCGCGGACGGGTCATCGACGATGGTCCCGAGGATCAAGACACGATCCTTGGGACCGTAGACGCGTTTCGGATCCATGCGGCTCATGATAAACACGGCGCGCCGCGTGCGCGAGGCGAGTTCGAGTTCGGTTTCGTACAACTGGCCCGCGAAGCGCGTTTTCTTGACCGTACCGAACAGCAGGATCCCTTGCGATGTGCGGTCTGTCCGATCGAGCCACTGAAAGGCCTGGTTACCGAGTGACGCGAGTTTCGCTGGATGCATGGCCATGGACATCAGCAAGCTCTGCACGGCACCGACCGACTCGCGCACCCCATCGTCACGCGGATCAACAAACGTGATCACCTCCCCCAACCGGGCGAACGCGACATAGAGTTGATTGGTGAGTTTCTCTTCGGCGGCACGCGACTCGCTGGTTCGCGTGTCCCATGCGGCATTAGCTTGCACGGCGGCCTCGAGCGCATCGTGGAGTTCTTTTCCGCTTCGTTGTGCGGCCCCTTTGACGCCGACCACCATCTCGTTCGCCGGCGCGGCGGCCGCGTTCGGCGATGCGTCCACGGGAGGTGTGGCGGTGCCTGTCGAGGAATTGAGTGGCGGTATGTTTGACGCGGGTTGTGGTTCCGTGGCGCGCGGAGGCCTGTTGGGCCGCGCGGATGCCGAGGCCGCCTCGACCGGCGACTCGCGCGGCGCGGGGCTGGCCGATTGCGGAGCCGGGCGGGGCATGGCCGGCGCGGCGCGATGCGCATTCGGCCGCCGCGGGCGGCGACGCGCGGTGACGTCGTCCAGAACCTCAGGGGAAGAACGCCACTTCATCGGTCGACAGTTCGTCGGAACAATCCATGGTAGCACGCGCCCAATCGAAGGGCCGATCCGCAACGGGTCACGTTGCCATTTTCCGGGCAGCCACAACAGAATCAATAAAGCCAACGGCACGGCGAGCAAGCCGCCAGCCACGATCTTGGCGAGCTCCACCGCCGGCTTCTTCCGCGCACGCGGTGGTCGAAACGCCGATTCCACGACCACCGAAGCCTCCGGGGCTGATCCGGGCGTGAAATTGAACGGCGGCGCTTCGCCGGCACTATCTGCCATGCCGGTCGATGACGCCCAGGACGGCATCACAGCGTGTGGTCCACCCTCACCCGCCTCATCCGCCTCATCCGCATCGGCCGCCACATCGCGTGGAAATGTCCACGCTGCCATGGGCTCCGCCGTGGACCGCGGATTGTCCACGACGATGAGCTCGGGCGGTAATTGAGCGAGGAACTCACGCAGTTCGAATTGCTCCTGACATAGCGGACAGCGAACAATCGAGTCCGGTTGGGCATCGGCCGGTAGTGTCACGTTCTCATGACACGAAGGGCACGCGGCAATGGTCATAGTCTTCTCCGTTAACCCTCGGGCACGCGCGAACTCAAACACAGAGAATCGCAAGCATCCTGACGATTCGACTGTCGATTCGCGCCGGTGCCCTACAGGCCCAAACTCTCTTCTATCTCGCGTGACTTGTCATTGAAGAAGAAACTCGAACCCTTCTTGTCCTTCTTGTCCTTCTTGTCCTCGCTCTTGCGCGCGTTTGTCGCGGAGGCCCGTAACGGGGTGGCCCAGGACTCCACCGCGTCGTGGGGCGGCGGCCCGTCGTGAACCGCCAGCTCGTTGCAACCACCGATCGAAATGAACAGCACGAATGCCACGCCCACCGTCACGAATGTTCTTAAACCTATGGCGGGAGACGCTCGCAACCCAAGCACTGGCAGAGCCCGCGCCGCTCGATCAAGAGACATGCGCGCACCGCGCGCACATCCTGCCGAGTAAGAACCCAAGTCTCGTCCGGCGGACCTGAACATCCTTGCCATCCAAATTGCTTGACTCAACACGACTGTCACCTCGCTCCTTACTCATGTACTCATGGTAACTCAAAATGGCGGCATCGTAAGCCGCGCGACTGGAAAACCAGGCCGTACGACGACTTAGGCCGCGTCCGATGCGAGCAAGCCCGCCACAGCCGGCCGCCGACTCGTCCAGGCCTGCGCCCACTGCCAAGAATCTCTGAACCATCGGTCGAACGACGAAACGCTAGCCGTGTTTCCAGTCCGGAAGCGCGACCTCCCCCAGGTCATCTCCGTGGGTGATCTGGAATTTCGCAAAAACCGCGTCCCGCGCCCAGGTCAAAGTGCCGATATTCCCCAATTGCCCCCCTCCTTGTGGTGGCACGCTGTCATTTTGGCGCAGATTACGGCTCCCAACGCACGTGCGCAACGCCGTGTTCGGAGACTACACGCCGGCCAGTTCGTTGGCTCGACCGCGTGAAAATCCTCCCTGGGGCGGCGTTGTACCGCTCCCAGGCTACGGCGCGGTACATCGTTGGCGTACAATCGACCCGTGTGTCCAGGGGCGTCGCTGGGTGACCCGGCCTTGTTCAAGACGAAGACCTGTTTTCTCACGGGTGCCTCCGTGCTTCATTCCATGCCGAATCCAGCGCGTCTTGCCAGGCGACCAATAGTTACGAGAACACGAATACAGTTGGCCACGCGCCCGTTGATCGGCGGCGAAACTCCGTTAGCGATCGAAAGATGTGTGACGAGCCGTTTACTTTGGAGAGCAATGTATGTTGGATGCGTTAGTCGTGGCGCCTCATCCGGACGATGCGGAACTGGGGGCTGGCGGTACCATTTTGAAGTTGAAGGCTGCCGGCCGACGTGTGGGCGTTTTGGATCTCACCGATGGCGAGCCGACGCCTCATGGCAGTATCCCGACGCGGCGGCGCGAGACCGCCGAAGCGAGTCGCATACTACGGTTGGACTGGCGCGACAATCTGGGTTTGCCAAACCGCAGTCTGCAAGCGACGTTGGCGGCCCGCCATGAATTGGCCAGTGTCATCCGGCACACGCGCCCACGCTGGCTCTTCGCTCCCTACTGGGTCGACGCCCATCCGGATCACACGGCGGCAACTGAGCTGGTCGAAGCCGCTCGATTCTGGGCGAAATTGACGAAATCGGATTTGCGCGGCGACCCTCATCATCCCGAGCGCATCTATTACTACTTCTGCGTGCATCTGCGCGTGTTGCCCAGTCCCGCGTTCATCCTGGACATCAGTGAACACTGGCCGACAAAGTTGGAAGCCATCGGCTGCTATCAGAGTCAATTTGTCGTGGGGCGTTCGACGGCAGCCCCAACTTTCCTTGATTCGCTCCGCGATCAGGCGGCCTACTGGGGGCATTTGATCGGAACGCAATTCGGTGAGCCCTTGACAAGTCGCGAACCGATTGGCCTGACTGGATTGGAACAACTGATTTAGAGATGGAGGCAGGAGATTGACTTGCTTCGAGGGCCAAACCGGCGACCATTTCACCCACTGTCGGCCAGCGACGTGCGTCTGTTTGATCTTCGGGTTCTTGTGGGCATCTCCCTACACGTTGGCCGGATTGTTCATTGGCGGAATTGGGCTGTTTACCGGGGGCCGGGCGCGCCGGAGCGGACGGACATCCTTGTCCGTCGGCACCCCGTCCACAACGTATGCGTGGTCCGTCACAGGAACTTGATTCAGGTGCGACGAATTTCGGCCCATCGAGTCTCTAATCGACGTGACGTATCACGTCGGGACCATTCTCCGGATTCGAGCGCGCGGAAAGTCGCCCCTTTCAAGATGCTCACCTCGCCAGCACGGGCCGGAAGAGGAGTAAGAGTAAGAGTAAGATTAAGATTAAGATTAAGATTAAGATTAAGATTAAGATTAAGATTAAGATTAAGAGTAAGAGAGGACCTACCGATGAACCTGAGAATCACTGCCCTGATGATCGTCGTGGTGAGCGCCGGTGGGACGTGCCGTGCGGCGGAGATCGGGCCGGCCGCAGGGTGGACGAAAGAAGATTTTTCGAGCCCGGAAACCGGCGTGCCGGTTCATGCGAGCCCGGCCCGACCGTCGCTTTCCGCCGAGAAAAAAGACGGTGTGTTCCGCCTGGTAGATAGCGGATCGAGTAACGGCGATCTGCTGGTTGCCTCGCGCTCCTGGTGCGCGGACCCGCGGGACGGCGCCCAATGTCGCGCGTCCGTCAAAGTTGTGCGTTGCGAGGGCCTGGCCGGGGTCATGCTCGGCTTTAGCGACGGCGTGCACGAGGACATTCTCACGCTCTACGAGGACCGCATCGAACTCTATCACGCCGGGCTCAAACACGCCATGGACACGACCGATGCATTCCACGAATACCAGGTCGATATCCGCGGCACGGATGTGTCAATCAGTGCCGACGGCAGGCAGGTCATTGCCGGCAAAGGGGCATTTACGTATCCGGCGCATAACGGGCGCAACCGGTTCAGCTTCGGCAGCGGGTCCAGTTCCAGCCAGGGGGAATCACTGTGGCGCAGCGTGGCTTGGACCAGTGGTCTCCAGGCGGCGCGGCGCAGGGCACCCGTCATTGCCGGGGCCGAAAGCGTCGTCATTTTCCGGCAAGAAGGCGTCTACGCGCCGTTCCCCGCGCTGCGGTGGGATCCGCAAACCAGGCAACCCTATGTGCTGTTTTCAAAAAAGACGACACGGACGCACTTCGAGACGCTTGACAGTAGTCGGGGACAGATGACGCGCCGCGACGGTGGCCACACCTGGGAAGCGGTCGACAGCCTGCCCTCCGGACTCGTCGGACCGCGACCAGAGGAGGAGGCCACGGCGAAAGACGGAAGCCGGATCCGGATCGGGCAGAACTGGCGCCGCTGGTATCCGCCCGAACGGCGCGGCGAGTTCGAAGGGAAGTACGCCGTCTCCGCACCGGGCACTTACAAGCCTGGCTGGTTCGCGATCAATAGCGGGGGCTGGGTCCAACGCTCCGACGACGGCGGCAAGACGTGGCAGAAAACGGCCATCCCCGAACTGGACACGTACGTGTCATGTTCCTCGCCCTGGTCCACCACGCAATTGCGCGATGGTCGTCTCCAGCGATGAGGGCCTGACCTGGGATGCCGACAACGTCATTGTGCTGCGCAACGACGGTGCCGGTTACGATCTGGGCTACCCGCGCAGCATGCAACTCGAAGACGGTACGATCCTGACCGTCTATTACTTCACCGATCATTTTGGAGTTAGCCGGCGGAACCGCGTTTCAACTCGGTCTGCATGTCTCCGAGCTTCAGTCCTTTGATGCGCGGACCACACGCGTAATCGGATGGAGCCTCTGGTGGCAAGTTCACGACCCGTCCGTCGTTCGTCTGCTGAAACGACAGCTCCTGCTTTGTACGCCATAAACGGGCAGACGTGACCTGCCCTGTGGGCGAGGTTGCTTTCGTTGCTCTCCTGAAGACTCAAGTCCACACAGGGCGAAGACCTGTTGGAAAGCCGCTTGTTGAGGCTGGCAGGGCGGCCGAGCTTGTCGCCGTCCTTTCTCCTGTGGGAAGAGATCGCTCGTCACGATCAACGCCAGAGTGACGGAGAGAAAGATGGATCGTCGCATGTTTGTTCTCCTTGGCCAATGTACGCCTGGCGCTCTTCGCCTTCGATCCGATCCAGGATGTGCGTAACGTCATTCATGCACAACCAACGCGTTGTTGGGGGAACGAGCTTCAAATATAGCCACACCGGCAGGCAGATTCAAATGACCGACGTTCCGTTCGTCCGGTGGTGAGGGAGGCCGGAAGGGGGAAACGGCCTGACATGAGAAGCACGATCGTGAGCAGAATGCCGGTGGGTTGCCATGTGTCCGGGAAAGTTCTACGACTGGGTGTGGTTTGGGCGGCTGTGCTCTTGGTGGTCACCGTTTCGCTCGAGACGATTGGGTCGTGCCAGGCGGTGACAGATCGTCTTCAGGTCGGGCGCGTAGGGAAGAATCTTGCCGCTAATCCGACGGTGGCCACTGCAGCGCACTGGCACGTGGCGGGCGACGCCATCTTCGACGCTTCGATCTCGCGCACGGCGATGCGCGTCGCCGTCTCCGCGCCTACGGTGTCG
>CAZSOG010000339.1:0-6071 GCA_964607555.1 uncultured Pirellulaceae bacterium
GTTCCTTGATAGCAGGAGTCGTAAACGGCTACCTAATTTCTAATTTCTAATTTCTTATTTCTAATTTCTTATTTCTTATTTCTTATTTCTTATTTCTTATTTCTTATTTTTTCGCCCCCCCTTCCAATCAGGTGGCTGTAATGCAATATCACGCATCCCGAATCGGTGGAGTGATTCATACGTATCAGAAATACGATCCCAAGAACTTCCCCAGCCCGACACAACCGCCACCTGATCTCGTCTCCGGGGCCATGCAGCACCTGCTCTACCATGGCGGACGGGGTGAGCTGACGGCGGAGCAACTGGCACGCGCAATCCACCTTGATCCAAGCCAGATCGCGGGCCTTGGACCCAGCCTGGAGGCGCTGATGGAGATGCTGCGGCAGCGCAAAGCGAAAATTTTAAGCACCTATGAAACGGATCGCGTGCGGGCCGAAGCCGATCAACGTTTTCGGCGCGGCGCGGCCCAGCTGAAGTTGCCCCTTGTCTTGCAGGATCGCTACGCACGAGCGGTCAACGAACAGCAATTGTACGATCTCGAACGGATATGGTACCGACTCGATCGCGCGCAGCATCCGGCCGCCAGAAAACTGGTCGTCTTGCTCGCACACCTGGGCGACAAGTACCAGGTTGACGAGCTGGCTGCTAACTACACGTTCACGGGACGCACCCTGCTGTCGATTCCCGACGCCATTCAGATCAAGGAAGAGCTCGAAACGATCGACCGGCTGCTGAAACAATTGGAAGAAGCTTCGAAAACGGCCCAAATCGCGATCATCGATCTTGAGGAACTTGCCCAATTCGCCGAGCAGGCTGACCTGGACCAGCTGCGCGAATTGAATCGGCAGATTGAGCAGTACATCGAAGCCCTGGCCGAACAGCAAGGACTTGAAAAAAACGGCGCCGGCTATCAGCTGACGCCCAAGGCAATGCGGTTGTTTCAGGGACACCTGCTGGAACGTATTTTCAGTGACTTGGAGCCATCACGGACCGGGCGCCATCAGGGCGCGATCGTCGGCGAGGGCGCGGTCGAGCTGCAACAAACGCAACCGTACGAGTTTGGTGACTCGCTTGCCAATATCGACGTCGTTGGCTCCATGATCAATGCCATGACCCGTGGTGGAGCCCGGCTGCCCATCGATTTGCGGCCTGACGACATCGAGATTCATCGGACGCGCAATACGCCCAAATGCGCGACCGTCGTGCTGTTGGATATGAGCGGCTCCATGCGTTATGACGGACTCTATGTCGATGTGAAACGCATGGGGCTCGCGCTGGACGGTCTGATACGAAAACAATACCCGGGTGACTACTTGCAATTCATCGAGATCGCTTCGATCGCGAAACCACGGCATGTCAGCCAACTCGCCGGCCTGCTTCCCAAACCGGTCACGATCAGCGACCCGGTCGTTCGCTTGCGCGCCGACATGAGCAATCCGCGGATTACCGAGCTGGACATCCCACCGCACTTCACCAACATCCAACAGGGACTCCAGCTGGCACGCTGTTTTCTCGCGGCACAGGACACGCCGAATCGGCAGGTCATTCTGATCACCGACGGCCTGCCCACGGCACACTTCGAAAACCAGTTCTTGTACCTTCTTTACCCACCGAATCGGCGCACCGAGGAGGCGACACTGCGCGAAGGCGGATTGGCGGCGCGCGAAGGGATCACGATCAACATCTTTCTTCTTTCCACGTGGTTTCAGTCCCACGAGGATGTCCAGTTCGCGCATCGGCTGGCGCGCACCACCTCGGGCCGCGTCTTCTTTGCCGCCGGCGAGGACCTCGATCGTTATGTCGTCTGGGACTATCTTAACCAGAAACGGGAGGTCGTCGCGTGAGCATGTCCGGCAAGCAATCGTGGACGACAAAGAGACCGCGATCCCTTCTTGCCCCAGAGCGCCCGTCACATTCTCATGTTCCTCGATCGAAAACAGCTCGCACCGCACCATACAGTTCACACCGCGTCCTCAACCACGCTGCCCAGACCCCCACGGGCTTGCCCCGTGGGTGAACGAGTCGGCTGGGGTCGACTAGCAATAGAGCGAGACCGCAAAACACCGGCAACTGCAAATAGCTCAAACAACTTTCCCCACTCACATGTGGCACTAGTACGTTTTCATTGCGACCTTGGGCGAGATTGCCTGCTGACGGCCGTCTGGCATCTGGATCGCCAAATAGCATTGGAATGGACCGTGTTCCGGCCGCAGGCCCGGCGCGAACGTCGATAAGTTGCCTTTGGCCTTGAGTTGGACGGGGATCGCGACGCTGCCGCCTTTGGCGGATTGGATCACCCAGATCGAGCGACTGCCGGAACTGGGCAGCTTGCGCGAAAGAGCGTAATCGACACTAAACCCCATGGTCGTGCCGTTGGGCAGGGACTGGGGCAGCGCGACACCGGCTGAAAGCCGAGCGTAAAACGGTGTCCGCGGGCCCGATCGAGATGTCCCGCCGACCCCGGGTGACGCGCGATTCGGGTTCGGTGCCCCTTGCCGCGACGGGGCCGCGGCCGCCGACGTTCCGGTCGACCCAGCGGATGGAACTGGTGTGTCCTTCACCGGTGGTTGGGGAGGCGGCGATTCTTGCCTCGGGCCGCGCTTGTTTGCTTCGGGCTGTTGCCGAACCGGAAATGTCGGCGGCTTTGGCGGCGCCGGCATTTCCCGTGCCGAGTTCGATGCGGGCCCATTGCCCACGACCTCGGTCGACTGTGGTGCCGTTCGGTCGCATCCGATTCCACATGCCAAGATCATCGCGGCGGCCAATACGGTAAACTGAGCCGACAGCTTCTGCGTGCGCTTCATCGAGTTACCCTCCTGAAATCACGAACGACCAACCGGTGCCGTCTCTCTGACTTCGTAGCCGTTCACGACACCTGCCATCAAGGAACGCTAATCTTCACTAATCAACACTAATGATACCGCCCTGGAACGTCTGCAACACTCAACATAAATCCGGCAGGTCGCGGAAAAGTCGAAGGCATTTCAAGATGAGGTTTTCCAATATTAGCGAGAATTAGCGACGATTAGCGTTCTTTTTCTTCTGGTCCGTGACCAGTTACCTGACTTCTTATTCGAGCAAGTCGTGTGAATCGACGGTATCCGGCGCGCCCCCCTTCGACCCGGCCCTCAGATCGACCTGCATGCCTGAAATTCAATCGGCCGTCACGTCGACGATGGCTTCGGAGAATTGGGGCAGGAAACGGTTACCATGCCGCACGTCGAGGGCCACGACATATCGTCCGGGCCGTGTCTTGGGTGGCACGATAACGCTGACCGGTAATCGGCACTCTTCCCGTGCGTGAACTGTCGCTTCAACCCACTTGTCCGTCTCGCCGGCCCACGTGACCGGTGGCACGGCACGCACGGCACTCGGCCGGACATGATTCGTGTGATTCGTGATGACGACATTGAATTCGGCCGTCTTGCCCGCCGGCGATCGTTGGAGATACGGATCGGCGCGCACCCACGATGGATCAAGACCGTAGTTCGCGTGCTCCCAGGGCACCAACTGGCCGAATAATCGCTCGCGTTGATCCAACGTCTTCCGCATGAAGTGAATTTCGTCCGTCGTGAACGTGAAGGCATCCGCGACGTGACAGTTGAACATGTGGGTCGGTTGGAGTTTTTCGATAAGCGCCAGGCAATACTGAAAGCCGACGCCGCGCCCGAGTAGATTACGATTGTATGCACAGTAGTCGTCAATGCCGGCCATCGTATGCGAGTCGCCAACGAATAGCATGCGCAGCTTGCCGGACTCGACCAGCAAGGCATCGTGATACATCGTCTGGCCAGGATAGAAAAATGCCGTCAACTTGAACTCTTCCCAAGTCCATGACGCGCCATCCTCCGTCTTGCGATCCACCCGGATCGGCTCCGGTGCCAAACAGGGCAAACGCCATCGGGCCGGGTCGGTCAGCACTGGGGCCAGACGCCGATCGGCAATGCACGTGCAGTCGAATTCTTTCTGGAATTCCGGGATCCCGTCGGTATGATCGAAGTGATAGTGCGTGACCCAGAGCGCATCGATTCGCTTGATCTCCTTCTCGACCAACAGCTGTTTCAGCTGTTTGACAATGGCCGGTGCGCCAACATCCATGACCAAGGCCGCTCCAGAGCGAGCGACCAGCATCCAGGTCGTGCCGAAATGACGCAAGCAGTCCGGGGGCCGAATGCCGGGCCGGACCGGCATCTGGCCCGGACGCCCCGCGAATTTCGTGAATAGTTCCGGAAAGTAATGCCGCAACGCGCTGATCGACACGTAGTTTTCGTAACCGGTCTTGAGTCGCTGCGTTAACCGAGCGATCGCCGCCGCCGGTTGTCGCACGAGATCGCCGTGTGCGGGAACGAGCATGTCCGCATGGACCTCGCCGATGTGTTTCAAGCTGTCCTGTAACCGCCACTGGTCACCCATGAAACCGTGGTACCCGCCGATCCGGCGCTTGCCGCGTTGAAATCCGCGTTGCAGACTATAAATGTCCCACAGCTTGCCGTCGCCACAGATCGTGTCACCGCAGAACACGACGCATTTGCCATCGACGCTCACTTGATAACTTACGCTGCCGTCCGTATGCCCCGGCGTGTCGAGGACGTGAATTGTGGCGGAACCAAAGGACCGTTGGTCTCCGTCGGATAAAGTCTCGTCGACACGAATCGGTTCGATCGGGGTCAGGTGGTCAGGTCGAAACGTCTTGTACACGCGATACAAGTTCCTGTCGTCGGCCCAATAATCCGCCGGCTTCGCCAATAATTCGCGCTCACCGGCCGGCACGCCAACTTGAGCGTGTGGCGCAACGGCACCAACCGCACACACTTGATCACGATGACAGTGCGTTATCAGAACGCGCGCTACCTTGGCGATGCCCATTTCACGCAGGACACGATGCACACCGACATCTCCACAATCGATCAGCATGACCCGGTCATCGTCACGTATGATCCCGATATTCACGGCGCCACGATAGACGAATAGATGTTCCGAGATTCGTTCGAGTGTGCTGTTTTCGTCCGCCGACGAATCCCGGTCGGAACGTTCCGCGGACGCGTTGGTGGCCACCGCGGACGCGGCAACGGCCGTGGTCGCGATAAACTCGCGACGAGTACAACGTGCCTTGTTCTTCGATTGCTTGTTAGTACGCATCTTTGACTGTCCTTGAACGAGTGTTCTTTCTTTCCGCTTGGAATACACTCTGCCACGGCGAACGGCCTGCCGAGGCGTTGCCTCAAACCAATCTCCCCATATACAATACACGGATTGGAGAGACACCGAAATACGCGGCCCGACCGAGACGCCAAATGCGGGAGGCCCGCAACCCACAAGGGAGTACGCCCTCCTTCGGTCACGCTCCCGCCCGTCGCTTCGAAACATGCGCGCACGGTGCGCGCATCTGGCAGCCTAAGAATCTAATTGCCACGATCGTTGATTGAGCAGCCCGAGCTTCCACTCGCTTCGAACTTGAAGGACCTTTACCGGTGAAGCAGATCATCGCAATCGTTAAGCCGTTTCTTGCCGAGAAGGTGCTCGAGGGCCTGAAGCTCGCACCGCTTGAAGCGATGAATGTGCATGAAGTCAAAGGCTACGGACGCCAGAAGAGCTATTTGGAGCAGTACACCGAAAGCGAGTACTCCCAGGCATTTCTGCCCAAGATCGAGATCACGCTGTGGGTGGATGACGCGCGCGCCGACGAGACATTGCGCAAGATTATCGATATCGCGCGGACCGGTCGAATGGGAGATGGAAAGATCTTCGTTGTTCCCGTCGAGTCGTACGAAACGATCGATATTGCGTCGGGGGAGCGGCGCAGGTAGTGCAGAATCACTGTTCCACCGGGATAAACCGGGCGGTGACGGGAAGCGCAAAGGGACCGAGCGCTGTGCGCGGGTCTCCTGACCCCGCACGAGGAGCGACCGAAGGTCTCCACCGCGCCGCCATGCGTCAGTTGGTTGGAGGCAACGCCTCGTTAGATTCTTAGGCTGTCACATGCGCGCGCCGTGCGCGCATGTTTCGAAGCGACGGGCGGGAGCGCTGCGGAACAAGGGCGTACTCCCTTGTGGGTTGCGGGCCTCCCGCAT
>CAZSOG010000340.1:0-6070 GCA_964607555.1 uncultured Pirellulaceae bacterium
CGCCACCGAGCTTGTCTCGGTGGAAAACTGTTTAGACGCAGAAGGAATCCCTCACTCGCCGCTTTCACACGCCCCCGCTCGCCACCAAGCTTGTCTCGGTGGGAGCGGGAGGGCAGCCGAGTTGCGGGCGGCGGGTCGTGCAGAATCATACGTTCCAGCGTGCCGGGATCCGTCGGTTGGTTGGAGGCAACGCCTCGTTAGATTCTTAGGCTGCCACATGCGTGCACGGTGCGCGCATGTTTCATGGCCGGATGCCACCCTTCTTGGGTTGCGGGCGGAGCCCGCGTTATGATTCAGGGTAAGATTAAGACAGTGGGGGTGGTATTGCGTTCTGGTGCGGGGGCGCATTAGATTGCTTGGGCTGTCGTATGCACGCCAGGCAGACGTGTTTCCAGACGCCGTACGGGCGTACGTTCGAAGGGGGGGCTGCCGTGCGGGTTGCGCGCCGCCCGTATACGGCCGCGACATAACGTTCCGCAACGTAATTGAGTGCACTGACTGAGGGTTGGACATGTACGCGTGGTGGGTTCGCAGGACGGGAGTGATCACGATCAGCTTGACATTGATGCTGGTTGCGGCGCCTTTGTTGACGAGTCATCGCATGCCCGCGTATCGCGACGCCGTCCACTTCTATTATCCGCTGTATGTGTGGGTTTCGGCCTGTTGGGGACGTGGTGAATTGCCGCTTTGGAACCCGCAACTGGGAACGGGAGTGCCGGTCGTTGCCGATGTGACGACAGCGGTATTCTACCCGGCCAAGCTGGTGTTCGCGCTGCCGCTTCCATTTGCCCTGCAATTCAATCTGTACATCTGCATGCATCTGGCACTCGCCGCCTTGGCGACCTATATCGTGGCACGGCGCTGGCGTCGAAGCCGCGCGGCGGCGACGATGGCGGCCATGTCGTACGCGTTGAGCGGTGCCGTTCTCTTCCAGTACTGCAACGTTGTTTTTCTGGTCGGTGCCGCGTGGCTACCCCTCGCACTGGCCTGTACTGACTATATGGTGTCACATGCGAATCGTCGTGGTGTTCTGGCTTTGGCCGTGACCTTGGCTCTCATGACACTCGGCGGAGACCCGCAAATGGCCTACCACGCGGGCCTGTTCGCGGTGCTCTACGCGTGTCTGGTTGGCAGGACGCGACGAGATCGTCGCGCAGTGTCCGGCCGAAGGGCATTGCGACCGCGGGCACGCGTCGCGGCACGAATCGTCGCCGTCGGCTTGCTGGCCGCCGCATTGGCGGCCGTGCAGTGGGTGCCCGCGGCCGAATGGACACATGCCAGTCGCCGGGCCGCGCATCGTTTGCCGCGCACGCTGATCGAAGCGACCATGTATCGCGCGCCCGAAACCGGCCGTTCAAAAACGGGCCCTGTTGGCGTAGCCGTCCCGTGGTGGCGAGCTGTTGCCATGGGCCTGTTCGGGCCCCCTGCCGCCGGTACGCACCAGCAGCAGATCTACCAGTTCAGCGTAAGTCCAATGCGTTTCTTCGAGTTCCTATGGCCCCGGTTCAGCGGTGTTCCTTTCCCCGAGAACCATCGTTGGTTGACCGCCGCGCGACTCGAGGATCGGGTCTGGAGTCCGTCGCTCTACATGGGACTGATTCCATTTGTGCTGGGCCTGCTCGCCTGGCGTCCGCGCGGCAAGGGACGACGCGAAAAGTGGTTGTCGTGGATCGTGCTATTGACCGGTCTGGCAAGTCTTGGCTGGTATGGTCCCGGGTGGTTGCTGAACGCGGCGCGGGCGAACCTGGCCGGGCATGCGATGTCCGATACGATCGGAAATGGGACCGGGGGTGTCTATTGGTTCCTGGTTACGTTCATGCCCGGCTATGTCTATTTTCGTTACCCGGCCAAATTGCTGGTCTGCACGGCGATGGGGCTCAGCCTGCTTGGCGCGTTCGAATTCGATCGTTTACGCAACGCCGATCGCCGCCGGCGGTTGATCCGTTGGCTGGTCACGGTCAGCGTCGTCAGTTTGGCGGGATGGTTGTTGTTGGTCGTGGCCCGGCCATGGTGGGCCACGTGGTTTCGGGACGCGCCGCCGGATGAACTCTTTGGGCCCCTGGACGCCGCCGCCGCGTGGTCGGACGCGGCGCGCGCGTGTGTCCACGGCGTGGTCGTGTCCGCATTTGCCGCTCTTCTGCTGTGGTGGTCGCGTGGGCGGCTATCCACCGTGAGCTATGTGTTGGTCGGTCTGACCGCGTGCGATCTCGTCGTGGCCAACTGCTGGATGGTCATCACGGCGCCGTCGACCGCGCTGTCGGCCCCTAGTGTCCTATCGGCGGCGGATTTCCCGATCGAGATTCCAGCCGCTGAAGGCCGAACACCCGATTCGGGGTCCGCGCGATCCCGCGTTTCGGCAGACGCCGCGCCCGCTATCGGCTCGATGGGACAGTTGATGCGCATTTATCGTAGTCCCGACCGCCGTTGGGTGCCGCGTGGCTGGTTGCGCAAGCGATCCATCGCCCGGCCCGCGCGCACCGTCGAGTGGGACCGGCAGACGTTGCTGCCCAATCTGCATCTGCTGGATGACACGCACCGAGACACGCCGCGTGGACGCTTCCTGGCGGGCGAATCACACGATCACGGTCCCAGACCGAGACCACCATCCGGAGAAAGCGTGCCCGATGCGATTCGGTTTCCACGCGATGGGCGGCGGGCCGCGATTTACGCGTCTCCGGCAACCGGCCAATGGGCGAATATCACGCCGCGCGTCAGCATTGTGCCGAATGCTTACCACGCGCTGCTGGGGATCATGCAAGAACCGCGTTCGCGCCGTCTGGTGTTGGATGTCCTGGGCGTGCGGTATCTGCTATTGCCCGCTACCGAAACGTGGCCATCCGTGACGAATCTCGAACTGGTTGCGAAACGGCGCGGTGTCATGCGCGACGTTCCAGATATTCGTGTGTGGCACAATCCCGATGCGTTTCCCAGAGCGTGGGTCGTGCACGAGTCGCTATGTCGGCCGCCGCTCGATGGAGTGGATCCAGTGCGTCTAAGGGCCCGCATGCGTGATCTTCTGTTTACCGAGAACGGCACGGCCCGCGATCTGCGGAGAGTCGCATTGGTCGAATCACAGCGGCTTGGCGCACGGCTCGAACCGCATGCGCCCGCGCAACGGCGCTCGGAATCTTGTGCCGTAATGGGTGCGGGAGTCAACGGCCTGAGCCTGGACGTGTGTTTGGAGACGGCGGGACTTGTCGTGGTCAGCGATATGTTTTGTCCAGGCTGGGTGGCCACCGCCGTGTCGGATTCCGGCACGGTCCGCCATCTGCCCGTGTTGCGCGTGAACTATGTCATGCGGGCGGTCGCTTTGCCGGCAGGATCTTGGCGGCTCGAAATGCGTTATCGGCCGCGCATCTGGTACGGCGCGGTGGTCATGAGCGTGATCGCATGGTTGGGCGTGTTCGTTTTCATGGTGTTTGCGTGCCGTCACCGGCGCGGATGCGCAGATTGGGTGTTTCCATCATGACGGTTGAGTTAGGCTCCACGCTGCTGGTCAACCAGACACTGGACCCGATCACGGCCTGTTCGCCGATCACGGTTTTTCCACCCAGGATTGTCGCGTTGGCATACACAACCACATGGTCTTCAATCGTTGGATGACGCTTTTTGCCACGCACCAATTGGCCTGTTGGGTCCGTTGGGAAACTCAAGGCGCCCAGGGTCACACCTTGATATAGCTTGACGTGCGCGCCGATGTCACAGGTTTCGCCGACGACGACACCCGTGCCATGGTCGATGAAGAAGTAATCGCCGATCCGCGCCCCGGGGTGGATGTCGATTCCGGTCTTCTGATGGGCCCACTCCGTCATCATGCGTGGAATGAACGGCACCCCAAGTTGGTGCAGTTCGTGCGCCAGGCGATAGACGGTAATCGCGGTAAGGCCCGGATAGCAAAAGATCACCTCGTCCAATCCACGGCATGCGGGATCCCCATCGTACGCGGCCTGGACATCGGTTGCCAGGCGGGAACGCAATTGGGGGATCCGTTCGAGGAACGCGATCGCGATGGCCTGTCCTTTGGCTTCATGGTCCTCGGGTTCTGGCGGACACGATTGCATACCTTGCCGAACGCGCCATTCGTGTTGCAGGGACCGCGCGATTTGTTGGGTCAGTTTATCATGCAGGCCGTCGATGAGATCGCCCACGTGATACATGACGTTGCCGACATGGAGTCCTTCCCGGCGGCTGTAGCCCGGGTACAGAATTTCCCGCAGGTCGGCGAGGATGGAGACGACGGCCTGATACTGGGGCAGCGGGCAGTGCCCGAGGTGATTCAGTTTGTCCTCGGGCGTGTACATCGCCACGATGCGATTGGTAAGTTTCGGCAGCTGTTCCTTCAGGCGAAAATCGGAAGCCATGGCATGTCCCCAACGCAAGAACGGACAACGAGATGCGGGGCGCGCTCCCCCGCGTGGGCTTTGGATGCATCGAGTAAAACGACCAGCGGATATCAAATTGCGCAAGAGCAGTAATGTCCGGTCAGACCGGACAGACGCAGCGAATACAGCAACAGAAGCTGCAGAGCCTGGCTGCGAGAGCGGGGTGGTGGTGCGCGTTCATCATCGTGTCATGCATGGAGGCTACCGGTCAACGAAACGTCCTCACCTTGCTTCGGCTGAGAAGGAACGCCAAATCCAGTCTGTTACGCAAAAAAAAATGCAATTATTCCTCTTCTTCTTCTTCCAGTTTCGACTTGGCGATGATCTCCTGCTGGACATTGGCGGGCATGACGTCGTAGTGGTCGAATTCCATGGCGTAACTGCCCTGCCCCCCTGTCATGCTGGACAACGTCCGGGCATAAGTGGTCACGGAGCGGAGCGGCACTTCGCAATGCACGGTCTGGAAATCGCCGCCGGCCGCGTCGCTGCCGAGTACCCGTCCACCACGACTGGACATGTCGCTATAGACGTCCCCCACATTCCCCTCGGGGATCGTGATGTCCAGCTTGACGACCGGCTCAAGCAACGCCGGTTTCGCCTGTTGGAAAACATTGCGGAAGACCATCGAGGCTGCGGTTTTGAAGGCGGTTTCCGAACTGTCGACGGGATGGTGTTTTCCAAAATGAACTTCCACGCACACATCCTGGACTCGATAGCCCGCGATGACCCCTCGAACCATGCGCTCACGGAACCCTTTTTCAATGGCCGGCATGAAATTGCCTGGGATTACGCCGCCAACAATCGCGTCGATCCACAGAAAGTTATTGGTTTCGTCGTAGTGAAAGTCCTTCAACTGCGGGAAGTTCTTCTTGGTCGCGTATTCCTCGATATTGGTTCCGCGCGCGAGCGGGTACATGCGGATGTGGACCTCGCCGAATTGGCCGCGGCCGCCCGACTGCTTCTTGTGTCGGTAGCTTCCTTCGGCCTTGGCTTGGATGGTTTCGCGGTAGGGAATCTTCGGTTCCTTGGTTTCCACTTCCAGTCGGTCGCGACGCGACAACCGCTCTTGGATCACCAGCAGATGCAAGTCGCTCATGCCGGTCATGACCAGTTCCTTGGTTTGCGCGTCGCGGTCCAGGTGGAACGTGGGGTCCTCCTCGACGACCTTGTGCAGGGCGCCGGACAGCTTGGTTTCATCGCCACGGCTCTTGGGTGACACGGCCCGGCCGACCATGGGGGTGGGGAAGCTGATGGTCGGCAAACAATACTCGCCCAGCGTCGCGCCGGTGGCCAGATCTTCCATCTTCGCCACGGCAACGATGTCGCCCGGGCCGGCTTGCGCGATGATCTCCGTCTCCGCCGCCTGTACTTCCAGAAGCGGCCCGATCTTCACACCCTTCCGGGCACTGGTTGCCGGCACGACCTCGTCACGCTTCAACGTTCCGGAAAACATGCGTATGAAACTCAACTTCTGCACGAACGGGTCGATTCTCGTCTTGAAAACGCGCGCGACCAACGGTCCGTCTGGATCCGGTTGGATCTCCAGCACCGCATCACCCTTCGTGGCCGTGCGCGCAACATCGCCGGGCGCCAGCCCGCAAAGTGCCATGGCGTTAATGAGCTCGTCCAGCCCGACCCCGGTCTTGCTCGAACAACAGACGATCGGAATCAAACTGCCCTCCGCCACC
>CAZSOG010000341.1:0-6056 GCA_964607555.1 uncultured Pirellulaceae bacterium
AGCTGGGCGGGGGCCGGATACCGACAATCCGAGCATTGACAAACCAATAACGAAGAAAAGTGACGCTGTCCAACTAATCTCTAGTCTCTTATTTCTTATTTTTCATTTTCTTCATCTTCCCACCACTTCGTACGCCACGGGCGGGAACTTACCGATCGGTTCCTTGCGTTTGGTAGGCGGCATGCCGTCGTGGCCAGGGACGGTTTTTTCAATGTACACATTGAACTGTAAATAGCCTTGTTGACCTGGTTTCACTTGCTCCTTGTCGGCCGCCAGCAACATAACCAGTCCACCCAGGCCATTGACGACACGGCGGATCGTGATACCGTCCGGTGGCTGTTTCAACTCGACACGCACGGCCTCCAGGTCCGGGGTGTCGGGTAAAGCGAGCTGATGGCGCACGAACCCGCCGGCGGTGATCCGCAGCCGCGTTTGGTCGGTTCCTGAACCTTGCCCGCCACCGATCGTCCAACGGCGTGCGTCTTTGGAGATTGTGACGGTCAAATCGTGCGACGGCACGAGATGGTGATAGATAAACGCCTGCATCATGTCATCGGCGGGCACGAACGGCCGCATGATCCGCGTGCCCTTGATGTCCGCTTGACCTTCGAGGGTCAGCGCGACGGTCGTACCGTCGTCGGCCTGGGGGAGCATCAGCACCAGCTCGACGTTTTCCTTGTCGGCCGGGATCAGTCCGTCACTCAAAACAAATCCTTCGGGTGGGTCCTGCAACGCGACGCGAATATCACCTTCGAAGCCGTCTTTGCGCAGCGCGTACACGGTCAGCGGTACACGGGATCCGGGGCGCGCGTTGATGGTCGACGGCACGACGCGTAAATCGAAATCCCGGCGCCGCGCGCTGATCCGCAACCGGTACGCATACGCAGGTCCACCTTGCTTCTGGGTGTCACTGACATGAACGAAATAGGTGCCATCGGTCGGCAGTGTCACCAGCAGACGCGAATCCGCGTGGTGGGTCGTCAGCCCATCGCCGCGATCCTCAGTGTCATCATTGAACCCGATCTGTTGTCCCGCGGCATCGGTCAGCAGGATTTGGGAATCGACCGGTGAGTTAAGTCGCCGAGCCTGGGTTTCCAAGATGACTTTGCCACCCGCGCGGCCCTCGAACCGGTAGATGTCCATATCGCCAGGTTCGTCGATGCGGCCGTTGACAATCAATGGTGGCTTCAGGACCTGCGCGGCCGCCGGTTCATTGTTCGGTTCGGCTTCGACTGATTCGGGCAATGTATCAACCGCGAACGGCACCCGATTCGAAGCCCCGTACCGTCCCTGCAGGCCGATGTGATGGACTCCCAGTTCATGCACCTCGTCATCCAATTCAAGCGCATCGGTGGGCAGATTCCAACCTTGCAGGGCGATCTGCCGGGGCTGATCCTTCTGTCCCCCAAGCGGAAAGATGCTTGTGATAAACGGCAATCTGCCCAGTTTAATCCGGTAAACGAAATCCTCGCGGCCCCGATAAATGGCGTCGCGGATCTCCAGATCGTACGTATCATCCTTCGGAATGCGACAGAAAAGGACCGGGTCCGGATGGAACTGGAAGTCGTCATCGAAGGCGATTTCCTTGCCCGATGAATCGTACAGTGCGAGGGTCGCTTGAAACCAACCTGGGACCGCATCCGCCAGGTACGGGATCAATTCACGGGCGCTGGCGGACGCCACCAATCGCATGCCGCGCCGCGCCGTGAATTGAAACCGATCGACGTCGCCCGGCATGATCTGGCCGTTCACGATCACGGGTAGTTCAGCGCCGATCACCTTGTCGACCTTGCCATCATCCGGTTCGGTTTCCCGGCACTCTCTGAGCGCGTCGACTTGGATCCACAGCGGGTTGGACAGCCCGGACGGGGTCCGCAGCCGGATTTCGCGTTTGCCCAACGACGCGTCGCCGGCGACTGCCAGCTGGACGATGACCGACTCTTCGATCTGCGGATTGAGTTGCCGTTTGGTATCCGCCCGTTTCCTGTAGTAATCATCCAGTTTATCGAGATCTTCCTGGCTGACCTCTTGTTTTTCGAGCAGGGCCACAAGCTCGGCATACGCGCCCGTGCGGCGGCGCCAGTCGACTTTCTTGCCGTCCGCTTCAAGCTGTTCCTTGGCCTTGTCAATCTTGTCGCGCAGCAGATTCACCTCGCGCTGCGTCAATGGCCTATTATGCTTGATGATGCTGCCGCGAACGCCGGTTCCGGACACACGGACGTCGGACGCCCCTTCGAGGAACTGGCCACCGACGGTGACTTCAACGGTCGTTCCGACGCGACCGCCGGCGGGGAAGACGTAACCGATATGCGGATCCCGACCACGGCTCGAGCGCTGTGCTTCGACGCCCGACGGCAGTGCCGCGAGCAACAGCATGCAGCACATCAAGCGGAAAAATCTTCGTGACATGGTTCCAACCGAGAATAGAAGTTGGCGCGCATTTTCAGACGATTTCCTTAAGACGCCCGCCGACTTCGACGCCATCCTCCGCATTGGGCAACAGGCGAACGTCCATCCCTTGAGGATGCTGAATGGTCCCCTCGGGGTCGATCCCAAGCAACTGATACATGGTCCCGATCAAATCCCACGGATAGACGGGACGGTCCTTCAGTTCCGACGCGTTGTCATCCGTGGCGCCAATGACCGAACCGCCCTGGAATCCCCCGCCGGCGACCATCGACGAGAAGACGCGTCCGAAATGACTGCGTCCGCCATTCCACGGTGGCTCCCACTGAACCTTCGGGGTACGACCGAACTCGCCCGTCCACCATACGATCGTGCTGTCCAGCAGCCCATGGTCCGCCAGATCGGTCAGCAGGGTCGAAAGGCCTTTATCGAGTTCCGGGAGTTTGCGCCGCATCGTCTGAAAATGTTGCTTATGGGTATCCCAGCCGCCATAATTGATCGTGACGTAACGGACGCCCTTCTCGATCAAGCGGCGCGCCGCCAGGCAGGACTGGCCAAACGTCGAGCGGCCGTATCGGTCCCGCAATGCGTCCGGCTCCTGGGACAGGTCGAACACTTTGCCGGCGTCGCCCAAGATCAGGTCATATGCCTGGTTTTCGCACTTTTCGATCGCTTGCACGCGTGGATTATCCGCCGTGTAGTGTGCGAGTGTATTCAAGCTGCTCAGCAGTTTCTTACGTCCCTGTTGCCGCTGGTCGGAAATGCCTTCCGCCACAACTCCCTCGACGGCAAAGCGTGGTCGATTCGGGTCGCCGCCGGTCGCGAACGGCTTGTAGCGCGAGCCGAGAAAACCAGATTCTGAAAACCGGCCCTGGGGACGCGTCAAGACAATGTAGGGCGGAATCAACCCATCGTAACCCGTGTCGTGCGCCTTCAACTTGGCGACGATCGCGCCCACACTCGGATAGACCAGCTTGCCGCCCGCCATGTGGCCGGTCTGCACGACATAGGATGCCGTTTCATGTCCGTTTTGCCCGTGCGTCATGCTGCGAATGATCGAGTATTTGTCGGCCTGTTTCGCCACCAGCGGGAGCAGCTCGCCGATGTGCACGCCGGGGATACTGGTCGGCGCCGACTTGGTCAGCGATCCACAGTAGTCGTGGCCGGCTTTCGGCTTGGGGTCAAACGTATCGATATGGCTCGGCCCGCCCCACATCCAGATCTGAATCACGGCCTTTGCCTTGGCCGGCGGGGCGGTCGCATACGCAGGTTGCGGCGTCCGGCCAAGCATCCAATAGCCCGTCGCGCCGACCATGCTCCCCTTGATCAAGCTACGCCGAGTGATCGGGATGCCAACCATGCCGCGGGACAGAAAATGGGAACGTGTTGTCTGTTTGCTGGCCATGACAAATACCTCCTCAACCCGCCCCGCCAAGAACCACGGATAGCCGTTCACGACATCTGCTATCAAGGAACACTAATCTTCACTGATCAACACTATTATCCTATTATCGCACATCGGCGCCGATTTTTCACTACCGAAACAGACGGATCAGTGGCGATTCTGAAATTCGACGCTATTGATCAGGGCCCACGCCAGGTCGATCATCGCGGTCCGCGCGTCGATGCCGTCGGATTGGGCGTATTGCTCGATCGTTTGCAGTTCCTGCCGAGTAGGCAGCCGTGACAAGATGGTCAAATAGAGCCGAGTCACTCTTTCCCGCGGGCCTCCTTTGCCATTGAGCAGAGCCCGCATCTTGCTGCCGCGCTCGATTTTTTCGCGAATGTGACTTGAATTCAGGAAGTGCAGTCGCTGCGCCGACGACGGCCGATTATTACGCTCCAATGCCTGTCCCGTGTCGCGTGGCGGGCGGCCAAACATGTCCAGGAAAGGACTCGTGATGCTCCCGTCGGCCAGCGCCACGGTGCGCTGGCTGCCGGGAATGAAAGTGAACGGCTCGGGAATGGCACTCGAATACTCCTCGTTCGTTCCGGTGATCTGGCAGATGGCGTCGATGAGTACTTCCGCATCGAGCCGCCGGATCGGATAGAACGCGAAACACGCTTCTCCCGTCTTGAAATCGCCTTTCCAGACGGAAGACAGCTGATAAGTTTTCGAGGTCAAGACCCGGCGAAACACCTGCCGCAGATCGTACCGGGCCGAGCGAACATCGGTCTCCAATATATTCAAGAGCCGCGTATTGCTGGGCGGATTGTCCGCGCGGAAATCGTCCGGCGGCTGCACGACGCCGCGGCCAAGCAGCCAGAACCATACGCGGTTGCCGATACATCGCGCGAACCAGGCATTCTTCGGCGCGATCAGCCAGTCGGCGAACTGTTCTCTCGGGTCCTTGTCTGGAGTGAGCATGACGACCGTATCGTCCGGCAGGGTTGCCGTCTGGGGCCCGTTCTTCTTCAGGTCGGCCGCCAGTTTCTGGGTGTCAAAAAAAACGACTTCCTCTTTCCACTCTGACGTTCGCTTGTAGCCGATGTACGCAAACAATCGAGCCATGCCGCGCAACCGCTCGGCCGGCCACTTGTCGGCCCGCGCGCCCATGAACGTCAGGGCCACCGCCTGGGCGATGTCCTCCGGCTTGCGACTCTGCGTCGACCGGTAAAAATTCACTTGCGGCACGCGGAAATTGCTGCCACTTGAACAAAGTAACTCGTGGACGAACTGATCGTAGCGCATGTTCGTCGTGATGCTGGTCTTGATCCAACGATGGTAGGCCTGCACCGCATTCGGCCACAGATTGATCGGGAACTCGGCCTTCACTCGCAACAGATCGCACCACTTCATGGCCCAGTAGTCCGCGAACTCATCGCGTTCGAGTAACTGATCAACCAGTTTACGCCGTTTGTTGGGATCGCGGTCCATTAGAAAGCCGCGCGTTTCTTCAAGTGTGGGAAGCGTGCCGATCACGTCCAGAAAGACGCGCCGCACAAAGACCGCGTCGGAACAGAGATTTGCCGGCTGCAGGTGCAGTTGCCGAATCTTGGAGAAGACAACGCGATCGATCGTCGTCGTCGGCCGCAAGCTCGCCTCGGTGTCGAAAGGTGCGTGCGGTGTCCGGTCCGCACATGGCGCGGGTCGCGTCACTCCCAATACGACGATCAACACGGGCAGAAATCGCATAATCGTTCGTCGCCATGCGACGTCCTACGTCCCGATAGAAGATAAGCGCCTTTGCCGAGAGAAGAGATCAACCTGCTCGAGGGCTGGCCTATGGAAAACTCAAAGAGGCTGTAACTAAACTGTATGCGAAACAGAAACTCACCACGAAGTATACGAAGAGCACAAAGGCGTTGTCGTAACCGGTCACGCGGTTGTGGATCGCTATTGTGTCAGCCCCGTGTTCGGAAATATCTTAATCTTAATCTTAATGTTAATCCTCGTCCCGCCTGTGCTGGCGAGGCACCCAGCCCAATTGAAGTAATCTCAAATGAGATATTCCGCTCCCATGAATCAGGAGAATGGTCCCGCAACGTGACACGTCATGCCGATCAGAGGTAAGATTAAGATTAAGAGTAAGATTAAGAGTAAGATTAAGAGTAAGAGTAAGAGTAAGAGTAAGAGTAAGAGTAAGAGTAAGATTAAGATTAAGATCGGGCGCATGGCCGAGGGCCCGGAACGGCCATGATCACGAAGA
>CAZSOG010000342.1:0-6041 GCA_964607555.1 uncultured Pirellulaceae bacterium
CAAGGACGTCCAATACGTAGCGGTCAGCGACGTACGAAAAAATGTCCGCGCTACGGCCAAGGCAAAAGTCGACAAGAAATACGGGAACCAGGACTGCCAGACTTACAACGACTTCCGTGACCTGCTGGCGCGTGATGACATTGACGCCGTGCATGTCGCGACGCCCGACCATTGGCACGCGCTGATCGTCATCGAGGCCTGCCGCAACGGCAAGGACGTGTACTGTCAGAAGCCGGAAACGCGCACGCTGCGCGAGGGCCCGTTGATGATCGCGGCGGCGCGCCGGTATGCGCGGGTGGTTTCGGGCGGAAGCCAGCGTGTGCGCGAGGATTATAACAAGGTGGTCGAGAAATGCTGGGGCGGAGAGTTTGGCAAAATCAAGTCAATCAACGTTAACGTGGGCCCGCTTTCCCAACCTTGCAATCTGCCGGCCGAGCCGGTACCCGAGGGCATGGATTGGAATATGTGGCTCGGCCCGGCGATCTGGGCGCCCTACAACAGCAAACGGTGCTCGGGCAGCTTCTCGACCAGCGGCAACAGTTGGCGGTCGTATATCGACTATTCGGGGGGCGGCATGACCGACTGGGGCGCGCACCACTTCGGTGGCGCGACATTCGCCGTCAATGTACGTGAATTGCAACCCGAAGAAGTGCTCCTCCGTGTGGAGAGTGGCAAGAAGTATGTCGAGTTACACTATCCCAATGGCATCGTCATCACGCATAACAAACCAGGCAAAGGCAACTTGCAGGTCGAGGGGACACCGGGCGAAAAACTTGAACCCCGACCGACGCCAACTTATAAGGGGACCGGCGGGATCCACGGCGATTTCATTCACTGCGTGAAGACGCGTGAGAAACCCTTCCGCGATATCGAGTTCGCGATCAACACGGTGGTTGTGCCGCACATGGCAGTGATCAGCTACAGGTTGGATCGTTCACTGAAGTGGGACGCCGCCAAACAGGCATTTATCGGTGACGCGGAAGCCAATCGTTTCCTCGATCGTGCTCGTCGTGAGCCATGGCAGCTTTAGTGTTCCGATTTCTCCATCGAATATTCAGCAAGAACACAATAACGGCGTCCTGAACAAGGAATCAAGACATGTTGAATGAAGCTTTTGAAGCATTGAAGACGTATGACTGGGGCCAGGACCGTGGTGTGCTAAAGCCCATTGACGAAGCCGTTGTCAATTCCCACGGTGACACCGACCAGCGCAAGGAGCTGGAAACGCTCCTGGTCGCCGTGCTGAAAACCAACGTAACGTACGACGCCAAGCAATTCGTCTGCCGCAAACTCATGGTCGTCGGAACGGCGCGGTCGGTACCGGCGCTCGCTGGTTTGCTCACGGACAAGAAGCTTGCACACGTGGCTCGTTACGCGCTGGAACGTATTGCGGATCCCGCGGCCGGCCAGGCATTGCGTGACGCATTGTCCAGGACCACCGGGGACCTGAAGATCGGCGTGATCGGCTCGCTCGGCGTCCGCCAAGACCCGGAATGCGTACCGATGCTCGGCACGTTGCTCAACGATGGTGATGCGTCGATCGCGCGTGCGGCGGCCATCGCCCTTGGCGCGGTTCATTCGCCAGCCGCGGCGCAGGCACTCGCCGGTGGCAAGCCGACGGCACGGACCAAGGCGATCTTCGCTGACGCCCAACTGGCGTGTGCCGAGGCACTATTGGCGGACGGCAAGAAAACGGCGGCCCTGGCAACCTACAAGCGACTGTTGGCTGGCGGGCCGTCGAAACTGGTTCGGCTGGCGGCGACACGCGGCATGCTCGCATGTGCCGGAAAGTGACGACGCCGGCGCCAGCCGCTATCAGAATCAAGGCTCGCACGTAAGATCGGAACTTGTGTGCGAGCTCTTTTGCTTCCCGCTTTGCAGAAAAGGGTACGCCGTGAAGATCGCTTGCCTCGTGGCCTTGGGCCTGTTAGGCATGAGCATCGCTCCTGGGGGGCGCATTACGTGCCGCGCGCAGGACGCGCCGGATGAGGGTGTCATGGGCATGGTCGTCGAACTTCTGCGCGACAAAGACAAGGAGATGCGTTCACTGGGACTGGAACAAATCCGTTCCGGGCTCAAGGGACGCGCGGTGACCGAACGACTGGCGACATTGTTGCCCAAACTCGCGCCCGACGCGCAAGCAGGACTGATCTCCGCGCTGGCCGATCGGGGAGACGTCGCGGCACGCCCCGCCATTCGCGCCCTGTTGGACGGCCGGGCGACCGAACCGGTCCGCGTGGCGGCGATCGCGGCGCTCGGGTACCTGGGGGATTCGTCGGACGCCAGGCGTCTGATCCAGATGCTGGGCGGCGCACCAGACGCCGAATGGAAAGCGGCCCAGGCCAGCCTGGTGCGACTGCAAGATACGGGTGCCGTGCCGGCGATCATCGCCGAACTGAAGCGGGCGGCCCCGCCACTCCGCGTCGCCTTGATCGAAGTTGTCTCCCGCCGCCGGGCTTTCGACGCGCTTCCCGAACTGCTCACGGCCGCGATCGACGACGACGCGTCGGTACGGACCGCCGCGATGATTACGCTGGGCCAATTGGCCGGTCCCGAACAGATCGCCGGAATGGTCCAGGGAGTTCTGCGGGCCGCGCCGGGCAGTGAACGTGATGCCGCGGAAAAAGCCGTGATGGTCGTTTGTACGCGTGACGCGGATACTGGCCGGCCGGCCCAGCCTCTCTTGGCCGCCTACACCGCGTTGGACGATCGCGACCAGAGAATCCTCTTGCCGACCTTGGGACGCGTTGGCGGCCCGGATGCACTGAAGGTCGTCGAGCGGGCAATCACAAGTGAAGACGCCAAATGGCATGGACCCGGTGTCCGTGCCGTCTGCAACTGGCCCAACGCGTCGATCGCGCCACGCTTGATCCAACTCGCGACGACCGATGAGCGTGCGACATATCGGACGGCGGCGCTGCGGGCGATGATTCGCGTCGCGCCGTTACGCGACGACCGGAGCGACACGCAACGTCTCGAGTTGCTTGCACTCGCAATGTCGATGGCCACACGCGACGCCGAGCGAATCCTGGTCCTGGACCGGGCTCGATCCGTCGTCACGATCGAAGCGTTGCACTTCGTCGTGCCCTACTTGGACCAGCCGCGTTACGCCCAGCAAGCGTGTCTGAGTGTTGTCGAGCTCGCACACCATCGCGAGCTCCGCGAGCCGAACAAGAAGGAATTCGATCAAGTTCTGGATCGGGTCATCGCGATCAGCAAGGATCCGGTCGTTATTGATCGAGCCGAGCGGTACAAGAAGGGGCAGACCTGGAAGCGGCCGGCCAAACCGGCGGCGCCGCCGCCCGCAGCAACTCCCGCAACGTCGCCAGCCCGTAAACCGGCACCGCGGCCAAGTGCGATACAAGCGTCGCGTGCCCGCAAAGAGCTTGCCCGCGGGAAACCGCAATTTCCCGTGATTTGGCTTGTCGCAAGCGCGGGCGTCGTGTGCCTTTTGGTGTTTGTCCTATGGCGCATCCGGTCCCGGCGCTAAGTGCTGGCCCCTCGTTTTTTGTAACTGTTCACGGACCAGAAGAAAAAGAACACTAATCGACGCTCGCTAATATTGGAAAACGTCATCTTGAAATGCCTTCGACTTTTCTACGACCTGCCGGATTCATGTTGAGTGTTGCAGACTTTCTAGGGCGGTATCATTAGTGTTGATCAGTGAAGATTAGTGTTCCTTGATAGCAGATGTCGTGAACGGCTACCCTTTTTTGAGCTGGTACGATGGACTTCCTGGTCGCACATACGACCCGCAATGACGCATGCGCCACCGCCTTGCAGCATCGGACACATCTGGGGCCGACCGGGCGAGCATGCATTGGTAATGCAACTCGAGTTGGTCCGCGCCGGATTGATTTCTTCCGCCCGTTTGTTATCTTGAATACTGTTCGAATAGACAACCGGTACCGCTTATGCACTGACCGGTTGCTACGTGCTGCCCCTCCCGTGATCCTACCGCTGTTGGAGACCTACCGATGCAAGAACCACAGGCTGCTTCCCGTCGCACGTTCCTGAAATCATCGCTTGCGACAACTGCGACGTTGGGCGTGCTGCCCACGATCATTGGGCGTCCGACGCACGCGGGACAGGTGGCCAGCGAGCGATTGCGGATCGGTTGCATCGGATTGGGTGGCATGGGTTCGGGCGACGCCCGCGCGCACGCTCGATTCGCGGAGATTGTGGCCGTGTGCGATGTCGACAAGGGCCACGCCGAACGTGCCAGAAACGACCCAAACATCGGCCGGGGGAAGGCCGACGTCTACAGCGATTACCGCAAGGTGCTGGAGCGCAAAGACATCGATCTGGTCGGCGTCGACACGCCCGACCACTGGCATGTCAAGATCGCGATCGAAGCGCTCATGGCCGGCAAGCATGTCTTCTGCCAAAAGCCGCTGACGCTGACTCTGGAAGAGAACCAGTTGATTCGCAATGCGTGTCGTAAATACCCCAGGCAAGTGTTCTTTGTCGGCACGCAGCAACGAAGCAGTCGAAGTCACTTCCTGCGTGCCATCAATATGGTCCAGAAGGGCCTGCTCGGCGAGATCCAAAAAATCACGGTCGGAATCAACGGTGGACCGAAGGGGGGTCCGTTCCCCAAGATTGCCCCACCCCCGGAACTCGATTGGAACCAATGGCTCGGTCAGGCGCTGAAAGTCCCGTACATCAAGGAACGATGCCACGGCACGTTCCGTTGGTGGTACGAATACTCCGGCGGCAAGTTCACCGACTGGGGCGCGCATCATGTCGACATTGCCACCTGGGCGATCGGGTTCGATCGGCCCGGCATGGGCCCGGTCGAGATCGACGGCACCGACAGCACGCACCCGGTACCATTCGAAGACGGCTTCCCAACGGTGGATGACTGTTACAATACGGCCGTGGATTACGCCGTCCATTGCAAGTACCCCAACGGGATCGTCATGACGGTGACCAGCCGCGGTGATAACGGGATCACGTTCGAGGGAACCAAAGGACGGCTGTTCGTCAACCGTGGGCGGATTACCGGAAAGCCGATCGAAGAAAACTGGGATGAAGGCAAATACACGGACGACGATCGGATCCGGCTCTACAAAGGCAAACCGTTTGAAGGCCACAAGGACAATTTCTACCGCTGTATTCGCGAGGGTGGACTGCCCGTCTCGGACGTCTACACGCACGTGCAAACGATGAACACGTGCCACTTGTGCGCGATCGCGGCGCGTCTGAAGCGTGTTATTCACTGGGACCCCAAGAAAGAGCGACTCGTTCGCGACCCGCTGGCCGAAAGCATGTTCGCCCGCACGCAACGCGCTGGGTTCGAGATCCCGCGCCTGTGATGCTCGCTGAAAAAGAACGGATTGCCGCCATGGGAAAACAACCTGGAGAGGTGGCCCGCGTGGCGACCGCCCTGCGGCAAGCACGGATACCGTACGCGATCGTGGGCGGCTGCGCCGTCGCCGTCTGGATGGCGAGTGTCGACAAGACGGCCGTTCATGACTCCGACGACGTGGATCTGTTGGTCCGCCGCGCTGACCTGCAACGCGTGCGAGAGGCCTTGGAAACGATCGGATTCTCGTATCGAAATGCCGGCGGTGTGGACGTTTTCCTGCCCATACTCGAAGACTCCCGACGTGTGGCGGTCCATGTTCTCTACGCCGCCGAGCGCGTCGATGCCCTGTGCCCAATCCAAGCGCCCGACGTGACGGAGTCGGCAGCGGGCCCAGATTTCCAAATTGCCACGCTTGATGCGCTGGTCCGTTTGAACCTGACGGCATTTCGGATGAAGGACAAGTTACAGTTACGCGACTTGCTGAAGGTCGGGTTGGTCGACGCGCCCTGGTGTGATCGTCTGCCCGACGTATTGGGTGCCCGACTGCGCCAGGTCATGGATTTGTTGTAACCGTTCACGGCCTTTGGCCATGAACGGCAGGTTAGTTTACTCTTAATCTTAAGAATATGGGATTAACGGCGGACAGGATTACGGCCACCGCGGCTTGCGTTGTTTGGTGGGGTGCCGGTCGCGCCATGCATTACCAGCGTGCAGCATGAACTGCCCATTG
>CAZSOG010000343.1:0-6036 GCA_964607555.1 uncultured Pirellulaceae bacterium
GTGGAGCGTCTGTTTCGCACGCTGCCGCCCCCGCCGCGCACGAACTCATGACGCGGGAGGCCCGCAACCCACAACGGAGTACGCCCTCCTTCGGTCGCGCTCCCGCTCGTCGCTTGGAAACATGCGCGCACGGTACGCACATCTGGCAGCCTAGGAATCTAACGAAGTGTTGCTTCCAACCAACTGACGCGTGGCGATGCATTGGAGACCTTCGGTCGCACGCGTGCGGGGTGAGGAGACCCGCGCACACCGCTGTACTCTCTCTTCCCTCTTACCTCTCATCTCTCACCTAACAACAACACCCGGACCACCCTCACTCAACCACTTTCTTCCTAACTCCTATCTCCTAACTCCTAATTCCTAACAACGCGACCGACGAGACCCGATGCAAAAACTTGACTCAAGATCATCAAGTTTAGGCCGATAACGTCTCTAAAGCGCGCGTCCACGCACAAAAACGACCGCCGCGCCAAGGTCAGCACGACCTTTGGCTAAACCGGTACCATTTTTTCTTTTTTTCGCTGTCGGGCTAGCCGGTGATTTGGACATGACAAGGGTGGCAAACGAAAGTTAGACCGAATTCAGTTTCACCAAATCACAGATCCAACAGGGAGCCAGTCATGAACCGCCGCCACACAACCACCACCGTCGTCGCAACGTTTCTCTTGCTGGTCGTCGCCGCGCGATCCGCCGAAGCCGGCCCCCCGCAGCCGCCAAAGGACTCGCGGTCCGACCTGATCCGCAGCATGGCCGACTATGGCCGAGCTCGAGCCGCGAATTTGACCGCCATCGGCACCTTCCTCTCCAGCATGGCGCAGATCGAGAAAACGCGCGAATCGACCCGTACGATCAAACTGACCAACGACCAGAAAGAAGTCGAAGTCTATTTTGAGAAAAAACGGACCAATCGCAAATACCGTGCCGAATTCCATAAACGCACGATGAACAGCGAGAAAGCGAAACGGCTCGCGCAGATGAGCTTGCCTGGCCGCCTGAATGTGCAATTCGTCAGCTTCATCAGCGCGAATAATTGCCCCTCGTGGCCGTACGTTCTGACGGGAGATGATTACCGGTCGTTGCGCGAACAAGTGGAAAACGCTTGGATGCAGCGGAGTGTCTTGGACAATCGCGGCACCCAGAGCTGCCACGAAATCCAAGTGGCGTCGGCCAAGATGCGGCAGCTGTTGAAAAAGCACGTCCATGAAATTTCACCCATGGAATGGATCCACGCCAACCAATTCCTCAAGAGTCTGGCATGCGAAGCGGAACAACCGGCGTCCAAGCCGGCTAACCTGTTGGCCAAGCGGTAGCGGTTTTGAATTCAAACGTGGCGGCAAGCAAGCCGGGCGTTGGCGTCCTCACGGACACTGGCGTCCGGCTTGTCTCATTTGGAACTGCTCCGCAACCCGTGAACGATTGTCCGACGCACAGCCGTCACGAAATCGCCTGCGCAAAGCGTCAGTCCACGTCATCGACGGACGTGGACGTCCATCGGACATGCGTGAAACCCGTGGGCTGGGACAGGTTCTAAGTGTGACGCGCGGCATGTCTGGACCAAAACCGATTGAGTGCCAACAGTGCCCAGAGGCGATACGTATGGTCTTCGACGTGCCGGTGGTGATCGGCGATCATTCGCAAGACAAGACTCTGGTCCAACCACTGTTCCAGACCATGCGCGGGCAGGCACTCGTGGGCCAGATTTCCCGACAGGTCGTCACGCAGCCAATCGCCAACCGGCGCGCCAAACCCCGTCTTGGGACGCTCGAATACCTCCTTCGGCAACAGATCGCGACAGGCCAGCCGGAAGATCCATTTGGAGCCGTGCCGCGGATGCAGTCGCCAGTTGACCGGTAACCGCGCGGCGAACTCGATGATCCGGTGATCGAGCAATGGGCTTCGGCATTCCAGACCATGTGCCATGCTCATGCGATCCACTTTGGTCAAAACAGCGTCCGGCAGATAGTGCCGCAGGTCGAACGCCGCCGCCCCGGCAACCGGATCGACGCCGGCGAACGCGTCCAAAGTCGCGGCCATCCAGTGTCCGGTATCGGTGCTGCGATCAAGCAAGTCGACGAATTCCTTGCGGCGGAGCTGGGATTTCAAACGTCGCGGAAAGGCGGCGTACCACCGCTCGTAAACCTCGTGCGGCCCAGGGTTCCAGAAATTTGTGAGGGTTCGCAACCGGCGGCGAACCGTCCTTTGGCGCGGCCGCGGACAAAGCCAACGCCCCACGGCGCCGAGACCCGTGAGACGAGTCAGCGGAAACGCCCAACGTCGCTGGTTAAGATACCGTCGATACAGAGCGTAACGTGTGTAGCCCAGAAACGACTCGTCACCCCCATCGCCCGTGAGTACCACCTTGACGTGCCGCCGCGCCTGTTGGCTGATCAAGTACGTTGGAATGGCGCTCGTGTCGGCAAACGGTTCGTCAAAGTGATCCAAGACGTGGTACATGAGTTCGCGTGTTGGGGCCGGGATACGCAGCTCGTGGTGTTCCGTGCCGAATCGTCGCGCGACGGCTCGTGCGTACGGTCGTTCGTCGGCGCCGTAGCCCTCAAAACTGGCTGTGAACGTGCGGATCGGCTCGACACCCGCCTCGGCGATCAGGCCGACAACCGCGCCCGAGTCGATACCGCCCGAAAGCAACACGCCCACCGGCACATCACTGCGAAGCCGCAAACGCGTGGCATCGTGGAGTAATTCACGAAGTGCCTTGGCCGCGTCATCGATGCTGCCATCGAATTGCGGGCGCGGGTCGGGATAGGACCAGTAAGACTCCAGCCGGCATTTGCCGCGGGACCAGGTCAGGTAGTGTCCCGGTGCCAGTTGTTGGATACCTTCGAATACGCCATTTTCGTGTGGGACGTATGTGAATGTGAGAAACTCATCGATAGCCGAGGGACGCACACGCAGCGGACTTTCCAGCAAGGGATGCAACGCCTTCAACTCGGAGGCAAACGTCAGCGTGTTTTCCCGAGTCTGGTAATAGAGTGGTTTCTGGCCTAGCCGATCGCGGGCGAGGACCAGCAACTCGTGATCCTCGTCCCACAAGGCGAACGCGAACATGCCGTTCAAGTGGGAGAAGAGCTCGAGCCCGAATTCCTCATAGAGATGAACCAGGACTTCGGCGTCGCAGCGCGTCCGAAAACGGTGGCCCTGGCCCTCCAATTCCGCGCGCAATTCGATGTGGTTGTAGATCTCGCCATTGAATACGACGTGCACATTCGCACGTTCGTTGGATAGGGGCTGTTTGCCGCCGGCAAGGTCCACGACGGCCAGTCGAGTATGGACGAGTCCCACGCTCCGCGTCTGATTCACCCATGTGCCGCCGCCGTCCGGACCTCGGTGCTCCAGTTTCGAGCGCGCATTGTTTAACGCCGTCGAGGAGACTCGGTTCATGTCACACGCAACAAGCCCAGCAATGCCGCACACAGGTCACTCCACAATTCGAGCCAATTCTTCCATGCATCCATGCTACACTCTGATTTCAAACCGTGGCCATGTCCTGCCTCGTTCGTCGACGCGGCCGATCATCGCATCACGGAGGCAGCGCAGTCATGGCCGCCAGGTACTGTCGTGCCACGACGTCCAGGTCGTGATGCGCCACGACATGGGCACGCGCGGCCGCGGCAAGTCGATTCCGCCGCGTCTCGTCGGCCAGCAGCTCGCTCAGCACGTCGCCCAACTGCCGATCATCACGCGGTTCGACGGTTCGGCCATTGACCCCGTCGGTAATCACGTCGCGGTTGCCGCCAATGTTGGTCACGACCGGGCAGAGGCCGGCCGCCATCGCTTCCAACAGCGCGTTGGAGCAGCCTTCCGAGAGGCTTGGCAACACGAACACGCCGGCCCGGTGGTAAACAGGCAGGAGATCCCGGCATAGGCCGAGCAATTCAACGTTTTTCAGTTTCAGTTCGGCGATCGTTTGTTCGATCCGCGGCGCGAGTGGCCCATCGCCGGCGATCAGTAATCGATATCCGCAATCCGTGCGAACGTGCTGCCAGGCATGCAGCAAGGATAGCGGATCCTTTTGCGCGCACAGGCGGGCGACAAACAGAACCGTACGATCCCGTTGCTCGTCCGTCGATTCGGGAGGGACAAAATACCGCGTGTCCACGCCGTTGGTAACGTGCCGGATCTTCGCTTCCGGGCAGCCGAATTGGATCAGTTCTTCGCGTGATTGGTCCGAAAGTGCAAGGAACACCCGGTTGCTCTTGACCAGCCAAGTTAGAATGCGTCGCCCTTTGGCGTGTTGCAACTGGCGGAGATCGCCGTACGGGCCGGCGTTGGCCAAACGCACGGCAGATGGTGTGCCGGTGATACGTCGGAACATTCCGGTCGCGATCGCTTCCCACGGCGCCTGCGCCGCCAATACTACGTCGGATCGCAGCGCGCGGCGCAACAGACCGGCGATCAGAAACGTGACAAAAGAGATCCCAAACAACGGTCCCAACGGTAACGTGTAAATCGATCGGTGGACCTGGACCCGCTGCAATGTTTCGCGGCGCGGCGCGCCATGGACTGGCCGAGTGAACACGTGAATCGAGTGGCCCCACGCTGCCCAGCGACTGGCCAACTGCAGTAACTGCCGCTCCGCACCACCGACCGTCGGATGGAACTGACTCAAGCAGATGACGATTCGAAGTCTCCGCTCCGGCAAGGGACCAGATGGTGGTCGATCTTCGGACGGCTCGCCGTTCAACACACAACTCCTTGAACCACTGTTGGTCTGTTACACCCGTCGATGCGTGCGGGAGAACTCCTGTCGCCGATCGTATTCGCTTCACTTGCAGGACGCGTCGAACTTTCATTTCGTCTCGGAAACGGTCACGAAACTGCTGGCGGAAAGCGTTCATGTTCCTGCCGCAAGATACTCTCGCCCTCTCTTCACCGTGCCGGCGCTTGCGATTCGAGTGCCGTTATGCCATGCTACATGGCATCGTTTCGATCGCGACGGCGTCGCATGTTCGCGCCGAGCTTCTCCCTGCGCGCCGAGCGGGACTCGGCGGACACGCAATGTGCTCCGCAGGGCCGAAGCCGGAAACCAAACACGCCCGGACTCGGACCGCGCGGATCGGGTTGCAAGCGGTTATTAGACATCATTGCCACGCTTATTACCAGGCGATACCTTGAAACCGACAGCCGTTGAACCACCACCACCCGTTTTCGCGCAACACCGTCTGTTGAAACGCGTCTGGATCGCGGTGGTCCGCCAACATCGATTGCCGACGGAGTTGTCGATCGTGCTGAACCGTCTCTTGATTCTATCTGGTTGTCGCCATAAGACAATTTCCGCCGGTGGACTGCGGTTTCGCGTGCGGCGTTTGGCTGCCGACGAGCACTTCGTACGCGATGTGGTCGTGAACGAAGAGTACGCGCCGGAAGGCTACGAGATCACCGCGCAGGACCTCGTGGTTGACATCGGCGGTAATATCGGGTCGTTCGCGCTGTATGCGGCGGCCAAGGCCCGCGCTGGCCAGGTTGTATCCGTCGAGCCGATCCAGGACAACTACCGACTGCTTGTCCAGAATATCAAGATGAATGGCTTTGATAACGTTCTGGCCAAACAGGCCGCGCTGGTGCCGCGACGCAAGACCGTGCGGATCTATCTCGGCACGCTTGGGTTCGGCAGCCATTCCATACTGCCGGTCCTGGCGCAACAGCGCCAACGCTTCGAGGACGTGGAAGGAATCACACTAGCCGACCTGTTCGAAGAATATCAGTTGCCCCATTGTGATTTCTTGAAAATGGATTGCGAAGGTGCCGAGTTCGAGATCCTGCGCGAAATGGACCTCGACCTGTGCCGGCGGATCAGTAAACTGGTCGTTGAATACCACACGCTTCCTGATCGGGACAAGTACGAGCAGGCTCACGAACTGGTCGATCGTCTCGTGGAACTGGGGTTTACAATCGATCGGTATACCGACGTGGTCGGCACGAATTGGGGGACCATCTATGCACGACGTGTTGAGAATAAGAAATTAGAAATTAGAAATTAGAAATAAAAAATAAAAAATTAGAAATTAGAAATTAGAA
>CAZSOG010000344.1:0-6030 GCA_964607555.1 uncultured Pirellulaceae bacterium
TCCGTCGAAGAAGCAGATGACAACTCCGCCGAAGCAGTTTTGTTACAGCCTCTAAGAACTGGAGTTTTGCAAGACGTGAATGCAAGGCCAATTCTGTCGACGTAAGTCCTTATATTACGTCAGCCGGAACCCCAAGAATTGGCCTTGAAACGCCAAAATGCAAAACTTCAGTAAGAACGTTCGCTTCACACGTTCCGCGGCCACTCGTATCCGGCACGGCGTGTGCGGCTGCGCAGTGCGTTGGCTTCATCATCGCCGAGGAAGACTTCCTTGACGGGATCCCACTTGAGCCGTCGTCCCAATTCGCGACAGATGTTGATTTGGTGACAGATCACGGTCGAGCGATGTCCGATCTCGGCGCTGGCGGCCGGTTTTTGCCGTGTCCGCATGCAGTCGACCCAGTTCTGGATATGGCGTTGAGCGACGCTGGCCACGACGGATCGGTCGTCTGGCGCGGGCGCGTCCGCGACCAATTCCGGCGGGTTGCTGGCCACACGATTTCGATTGATTTCGATCTTGCCCTTATCACCGACGAAGATCGCGCCCAATCCAGGGCCTTTGCCTTTCGGCAGCGCGAGTTTCAGGACGGTGCCATTGGCATAGCGTAGCGAGCACTTCGCGGTGATGCTGGGTGCTTCGTCCAGCCAGATCTCGACCGGGTCGGTATCGTCCGTGCCCAGCGCGCGTTGCACCTGATCGAACGCATGCGCGCCCCAACCGGTGACACCCCAGCCGAGGCCACCACCGTCATACGCGCGCCAACGTCCCCATTTCCCCAATCCCGGATGCAGGTTGGGGCTGAACGGGACCAGCGGAGTCTGGTTGCACCACATGTCCCAATTCATTCCTTGCGGGGTCGGTTGACCGGCGGTGGATTTTCGGATCTCGGGGCCGATAAAACTGGGGCAGATCACGGTGTGTACTTTGCCGATCGCGCCGTTCTTGACCAGGTCGCTGCCGAAATTATTGATCGGTATCGACCGCTGCTGCGTACCCGTCTGAAAGACGGTTCCGTACTTACGTTCGGCCCGCATCAGGTACTGGCCTTCCTCGACTGTCAAAGTCAGCGGCTTCTCGGCATAGACATCCAGGCCGGCTTGCATCGCATGCAGGCAGATCAAGACGCGTGCATGGACGGTCGTCGCGACAATGACGCCGTCCAGCTTTTCGGTATCGAGCATCTGGCGATAATTCTGGTAGTGTGCCCGTTTCCCCGTCGCTATCTTCACGGGATTATCGGTGAGCCATTTCTCGCGTTCTTCAATGCGGTTCAAATCGCAGTCGGCGATGGCGACCAGTTGCAGGTCGCCGGGGCTTTCCTTCAGCAAATCGCGCGACCGGTATCCTGGGCCGATCAACCCGACCTGAATTCGATCGTTGGCACCCGGCCGGCCGGGCGCGGCGAGTACGAAAGCGGGAATAATGCACGGGCCGGCGACGGCAGCTCCTGTTTTCAGGAAATCGCGTCGTGTCGTTTTGGTCATGGCTTCATTTCCTTTCGAGGCGTGGCTTGATCACGCCGGTTTATGGGCAACCCACGTCCAGTGCCGATCGCTGGTTGGCTGCACCGTGTCGCGTGGGAACCCGAGCGGCTCGATGATATCGCGAAACTCGTCGACCGTCAGCGCGGCGTGGAGTGAATCGCGAAACATTTTCTGCTGGTGTTCGTTTTCCTCACCCGTGTAGGTCTGCACAAGTTGTTCGAGCGTCTCGTCGTCCTCGGGTCGAATCAGATCGCGAAAGAAGAGCAAACCGCCGGCCGCCGTCACGCGCAAGGATTCTTGCAGGACGCCGGTCGGTTCGGCGATGTGATGGACAATACTATTGGAAACAACCGCGTGGAACATACCGTCGGCGTACAGCATGTTTTTCGCATCGCACAGGTCCAACTGAATTCGTTCGATCAAACCGGCGATCTCGATGTTATAGCGTGCCAGATCGAGCATCTGGGGCGCGACGTCTGCGGCCATGATGCGGCACTCCTCGTACTGCCGGCACAATTCGATCGGGATCAAGGCGGTGCCGGTCCCCAGGTCCAGGATATCGGGCCCGGGGAGGCCGACCGCCAACAGATCGGCAACGAATTGCTGGTTTACTGCCGAGTGGCCCATGGCATCATAATCGTCGGCCTCTTGGGCGGTATCCATCGCTCCCGGCCCAAGCACTCGTTCCAACATCGTTGTTCCTTCTATCTCCAGGTTTTACGAACCGAGCCCACACGACCAGCATGACGGCGACCATGAAATACGCAATACCGAGCTGAAATGCCGGCTGATCGCCAACACTATTTGATAACAGGTTTCCCGGCAAGATCCAAGTGACGAGCAGTCGTTCGTCGGCATAGGGCGAGTGGATAATGCCAAACAGGGTACAGAGCCCGGCGATGGCGAAATAGGCGCCCGCGACGCGCAGCCGGCGATCGATAATCGCCGCCAGCGCGGCACCCCAAAGCAGGCTGGTCACGATGAAACCACTCGCCAGGGTCTGGATAACATGCAGCTGAGTGACCAAGGGAGGTCCCAGCTGCTCGATCGTCTTGTCGCACTGACTCAACACATTATTCACGAAGATCATGACAAGTTTGGCCATGGCCGGTACGCATGCCAAGGCGAGCGCGGCGTAATGTCGGGTCGGGGTGGCCTGGAAACTCTGGGCCGTGATTTCGAGCCCGACAAAAATCAAGATCGTGAAGATGGCCGCCTTGGGAATGACCAGGTACATATAACCGAAGTAGCCCAGCAGTCCGGCGCTACCGATAAACAGTGCCGTGGCCAGCGTGTAGGCGCAGCGCCCGCCCATCGCCTTGTACGCGGGGTGGCCGATATAGGGAGTCGTTTGAACGACGCCGCCGCAGACGGCGGCGATGAGTGTCGCGAGTCCTTCAACGCCGATGATCCAGCGCGTGTCGAATTCGTCGCCGGCCGCCGCGGCGCTCTCGGTACAATCAATTCCGCCCACGACCGTCGCCAGCGCGAACGGGATCACGATCGGCAAGTATCGCAGCGAATCCTGCAGGGCCGACAGCCACTCGAATCGGAATGCGTCGAGCCAGCCGTGGGGCAACAGACCGTCGGCCGGATGGAACAGGACCGGCTCGGGCGCCAGCCACCCGGTCAGCCGCATCACGTAATAGACAATCCCGGCGACCAGCAGCGCCCCCAGCGCGCCCGGCACGCGCCAGGGCAATTCGACGCGTGCCACCAAGGTCGTCAGGATAATCGCCAGCGAGATCATGCCGACCAGCGGCTGGCTCAAGACATCCAACAGCGGCAGGAAGCTGATCAGGATCAGTGCAATTGCCGTCAGCGAACCGAGCAGGCCGGCGCGCGGCACGATCCGCCGGATCATACCCGCGCCGAAAGCACAGGCAATTTTGAACAGCCCGCAAATGAACAGCGCACAGATTCCGACGTGCCACGTGTACACGGCCGCCGGATGGGGGGCCATGCCCAGTTTCGTTTTGGCGTACAGGAACGCGGGCCCCAGCACGAACAGAACAATCCCAATCGTGCTGGGGGTATCCAGCCCCAGAGGCATGGCAGTCACATCATCGCGGCCCGTTCGGCGGGCGAGCCGGATCGCCATGAAGAAGAACAGTATGTCGCCGATAAACACGCCGATGGCGGTTCCCGGCACCATGTATTGGAGGGCGAACGTGGCGGGAAACTGGAACGTACCGGCCAGCAGTCCAACGGTGAGCAGCAGATCGGCCATGTTGTCGAGCATCAGGCCGAAGAACGCGTTCACATCTCCCGCAGCGGCCCAATGGTAGCGATTCCGGGTCATGGCCAGAGCTTTCGGCGCGTTTTTTTTTTGCGAAAATCCCAGTCGTGAGTGTAAAATGGCCCATGGGGTCTGTCAAATGGCGCACGAATTATCCCGAAATCTCCTATTAGGCGGTTCGCGAGAATTGTGATTTCATGCTAGGATAAAGATCAATCCGCGCCATGATCGGTGCCGGAACTTATCTGCGTCGGTTGACGCACGGATTTATTCATTCGAACTTTCTCTTCTGAAACACGTAACAAATGACGAACAGAACGTATAAAAAAGAGGACGGAAATCCGGAAACCATGTTCGTCGAGCTGACGGACGAACAGCTCTTGATCCGGTACCGCCGGGAGGGCGATCGTGGGCTATTCGCACGCCTGATGCGCCGTTACGAACATGAATTGTTCAACTATCTGCGGCGTTATCTGGGTGATTGCGAGATGGCAGAGGATGCGTTTCAAACGACCTTTCTTCAGGTGCACTTGAAATGCGACCAGTTCGAGGAAGGGCGACGGTTTCGTCCGTGGCTGTACGCGATCGCGACGAATCAGGCCATCGATGCACAACGCCGCAACCGGCGTCATCGCATGGTCAGTCTGGATCGGACCGGAAATACCGCCGAAGGCGATGAAATCGGTAAGCTCGGCGATTTGCTGGTTAGCGACTCGGAAGACGATCCGCTCCATGTTGTCAGTCAATGGGAAAATGGCCAGTGGGTGCGCGACGCCCTGGACGAACTGTCCGAGCAGATGCGTAGCGTTGTTCATCTGGTCTACTACGAAGGAATGAAATACCGCGAGGCAGCCGAGGTGCTGTCGATTCCGGTCGGCACGGTCAAGAGCCGCTTGCATGCGGCGATTGCCAAGCTGAGCGATTTTTGGATGAGCACGCACGTTCAATCCGAGTTGTAGCAATGCCATGCACGAAGACCTTGTGGGGTATCTATTAGGAGCACTCGACGCCGACGAGCGGCAGCGTGTCGAAGCGGCGTTGGCTGCCGATGCCACGCTACGGCGCGAACTTCAGCGGCTGCGGCAATTGTTGCAACCGCTCGACGCATTGAACGACGATCAGATACCGCCGTCGGGGCTGGTTAACCGGACGCTCGACCGAATCGAGCAGAACACGGCGTGCACGCGATCGGACCCGTCCACGGCGCGCGTGCCGGCACCGGTCGCGGCAACCTCTTTCATCCGCACGTTCTCGGTGGCCGATTCCCTGGTCATGGGCCTGGTCATGCTGGCCGCTTTTATCTTGTTGTTCCCCGCACTGGTCAATAGCCGTTTTGAGGCACGGAAAATCAGTTGCCAAGACAATCTGCGGCAGCTGGGCATCCAGTTGATCACGTACAGCGACCGGCGTGCGGACCATACGTTTCCGTTTGTACCGTTGACGGGGAACCGCGCGTTTGCCGGAGTGTTCGCGCCGACTTTGCGTGACAACCTGTTGATCCCCGCAGACAGTTCATTGCTGGTTTGCCCCGGTTCGGACCTTGCCACGCGGGGCGCGGATTGGTCTGTTCCGAGCCTGCAACAAATCGATCAGGCCGCTGGGCATGAGCTGATCCTATTATGTCGTCGAGCGGCTGGTAGCTACGCGTATAGTATCGGCTACTTCGATCAAGACGGGTACCGCGCCAATCGGAATCTTGGTCGATCCTACTTCGCGCTGGTCGGGGATACTCCCAGCGCTTATCTGCCGGGACGCGTCAGCGCGAACCATGCCGGCTTGGGCCAGAACATCTGTTTTGAAGACGGGCATATCGAGTTCGTGCGTGATCCGCATGTCATGCGCAGCGACGACCCGCTGCGCAATCGTTTGGGATATGCCGAGGCAGGCGTGGATCGAGACGACGCGGTCGTCTTGCCGAGCGGGATGCGTCCGGTTGTCGGCAAACCGCTTGCGCCGGCCCCCGGCTTCGGGGACCCACGGCGCAAGGAGACCCTGCGGCCCGTGATTGTCCGGTAATCTGCCGATCTCGAGCATGTCCCAGACGCGTGTCCGAGCACCGCCCTTCCGTCACTCGTCGCCTGCCGCATACCTGAGCCCAAGGCAAAAACCGCAGTGCCTGAATCCAATTGTATCCGGCATGTGCCGGTTAGAGACCGTGTGGCCGGAAATTTGCTGATCTTGAGTCAAGTTTTTGGGTCGGACTACGCATCGAGGTCGTGGACGGGGAGAAGCTGGGGATTTGAGTTGCTCGGTGGGGCGTGGGGGACGTCTGCCGGGGCATGCGTTTGGGACGGGGTTGCGGTCCGT
>CAZSOG010000345.1:0-6003 GCA_964607555.1 uncultured Pirellulaceae bacterium
GAGGTCGCGCTGACGCAGCGTGACAGACTAGAGACCCGTGGTCCGACCACTCGGATGTGTGGTGGGAAAGGGGGAGATTCTAGTAGAAAGGAGGTGGTCCCGTGAATTATTGCTGTACTAGCCATCGAGGTGGCACTGCCTGAGGGGCGGTCGGCGGGCTGCTCGCCGGGCAGCCACCCACTCGTACGGATCGCCTAGGATCCAGAATTGCGAGTTTACGAGGTCCAGCATTCGTTGGAGTGCTGGGCCTTTGTTTCGTTCACGGGCTTCTGCTGCCGGAAACACATTTCAGAATTCAGTGCGAGAAATTGAGAAGTTCAATGACAACCGCGCGATTCTGTTTTAGAATGGCAGGTATATCTCATATGTCTTTTTGCGTTCATCAGCGGTTGCCAATGGCTTGGGTTGTGCGGGGACACGGCTTGTCTCCCGTGGGTGGTTGCCGCGGTGTTTTGTTTGTTTGCTGATCGAGGGGAGCCAAAATGGCGTTACTCTTGAACGATATCGTGGTTTGTGGACAAATCAGTAACCGGCAGCGGAACAGTGTTCGTGGTTGGCTCAAGCTGCGGGGATTCGAACATCGCCTGTGGATCAGCTTGACGGGTAACTTTGCCGAAGATCTTTTCGGCAAGAGTTTTTTTTTCGAGGCAATGGAAACGGCGCGCGTCAACGGTGTCACGAGCTCGGCGCTCGCGAAACTTGCGCCGCGGCAGATCGGGCCGGCGGGAACGATGACCGCCAGTGGTCGCATTCAAGTGGCGCACTATTCGCCGGAGGATCTCCTGGCCTGCCAGTTGATTGGCGCCGCGCCGCCACTGCAATGGAAATCAAGTCTTTTCCTGGAGTGGTTCAGTCAGAACGGGCGTGTGATTGTCGAGTTGTTGGACGCGCGAATCACGTTCGTTGATGATCTGCTGGAAGACCCGGGGATGGATGAAAGTGACGACTATCTTTGGGACGAGGTTGAATTGTGGGATGACGAACCGGCGGATGAGGACGATCCGTACGGCCTGTTCCCGGCCGACTTGGAAGAACGACTGGCGACGCCGGCAGTGGGCGCCGAACCGTTTGACACCTTGGATGAATCGCCATTGAACTCGACCTCCCTGTTCCCGGGCGATGAGATGCCGCTTCACCAACTGTTTGACCCGCCCATCAAGCTGTTTCCACCAAACCAGTTGACCGACCGGCAGATCGACGAGTCTCTGCAAGTCTTGCTGGCGCGGTTGGCGCGCCACGGCGTTGCGTTGGACATGTGCGAGCACTTCACGCCGCGTAATGCCTATCGGCTTCTGTTGGAACAGATCTTGCCGAACGAGTCGATACCGGCGAAACTGGCCGAGTCGGGATTTGTTCAGCAATACACGACACACGAGTTTTGCCCGATTTGTTTGCTTCAGTTTATGGAAGATGAACCGCTGGATGAAGACGAGCGGGATTCCCGGCGCGACGCACACCGGGATGACGAGAATCCATGAACCGGGAGGGCCGCCGGCGCACCGGATGGTGAACCCGAACACCGGTTTAGCCAAGTGCCGCGCGCGTGGATTCGTCCGTACCGTTGTCGATTGAGGAGCAGGTGGGCGCAATGGACAAGAACATGGTGGGCAAGACCTTTTTGCCTTTTCGTGGTCTCGCCCCAGCTTCTCACGTCAACTTTCGGCGGCCGATGGAACTAGCCCGTACACTGCGTGCCGTGGCGTGCGTTGAGTTCGGGTCATGCCTTGTTGGAATTTTGGTTTACTTAAGGAGTTGCTTCGATGTTGATGCGTTTGAGTGGTCTTGTATTCGGTCTTGGCGTTCTTTGCCCGGTTTTGGTTCTGGGCGCGGAACATGAAAAAACTCCGACGTTTGTCAATCCTCGAGATGCCGGCCCCGATTATGCCGTACAGGGGGAATACGTTGGCAAACTGGACACGGGATATGGTGAAGATGCGTGGGGCGTCCAGATCGTGGCGTTGGGGAACAGCCGGTTCACGTTGGTCGGTTATGAAGGTGGCTTGCCGGGCGACGGCTGGGAGCGTGGCGAGCGAAAAGAAACTGGCGCAGGCAAGCGGACCGGTGACGTGACGCGATTCGACGGCGATGGCTGGACGGGAGAGCTCAAGGGCAACACCTTGCGGATTATCGGTCCTGACGGAACGGATGTTGGCACATTGAAGAAAGTGCATCGTGCGAGTCCGACGCTGGGCGCGACGCCTCCGCACGGTGCGATTGTCCTGTTTGACGGGTCGTCCGCGCGCGCCTTTCGCGGTGGGAAGATCGTCATGGAGAACCTGCTGGCGGCCGATTGCACGAGCCTACGCGCGTTCGGGGACCAAATGCTCCACCTGGAGTTCCGCACACCATTTAAACCCTTGGCACGTGGGCAGGCACGCGGCAATAGTGGGGTTTACCTGCAGAGCCGTTACGAAGTCCAAGTGCTGGACTCGTTCGGACTCGATGGCAAGAATAATGAATGTGGTGGCATCTATAAGATCGTCGCGCCACGCGTCAATATGTGCTTCCCGCCGTTAACTTGGCAAACCTACGATATCGACTTCACGGCGGCCCGCTATGAGAACGGCAAAAAAGTCAAAAACGCGCGGATCACCGTGCGGCACAACGGGGCTGTGATTATCGATGACGTCGAGCTGCCGCACGCGACGCCAGGGCGTATCGAGGAAGGTCCGCAAGATGCGCCGCTCTTCCTGCAGGGGCATGGCAATCCGGTGGTCTACCGCAATATCTGGGTCGTTGCGCGATAACGAAGCCCGCCGGTCGAGTCCCCCGTACGATGGACGTCCACGTCCGTTGATGAACCGCCGGTAGCCACGCCACTTTCATCACGGCCAAGCACCAAACCCAGCCGCTTCGCTCGCCCGCCAGGCGCGTGCGTCCAATCAGCGGAAACGCACCAGCCCAAACCGGGGTCCCGACGGACAAGGATGTCCATCGTTCCCCTCCACCCCCACACCGCCCGACGCCGCGCCCATCGAGAACGCGCGCCGGCGCGGCTTCCGGGTCTGCCTGTGGTCGCCGGCATGGCGTACGTGATCCATTGGGCTTGTGCGGCGACCTTGGCATCCCGCGTCCCAAGGGTGTCGCGAGCGCGGAAGGGCATCGACTCGATCCGAACTATGGGGCACGCTGTTTCCATTCCAATTGCTGATGGAGAAAATCGAACGTTCCTTTGCCGTTGATCATATGCGGGCCGTTGAACCATTCGATCGCGCACCGTTGTGGGAGATTCAGTCGCGCCTGGTACAGCCGGCGCACTTTCGCGAATTCGTGGGCAACCATCTCATCCGGTGCGACACCGTCGAAATGACCCCGCTCGACCATGAACGGGCGCGGCGCGATCAGCGTCGCCATTTCGGCGTAATTGAACGTGCTGCCCAGGTCGAATTCAAACATCTCGTACTCGCCGGTCCAGACGTAGCTATATTTGGACCGAGTTGACGCGTTCTTCCAGACCCATTCGTTGAAATCACCCGAGCAAATCGAGAGACAGTAATCGTCGACCAACGCCGGGATGCGCATGGCACTCTTTCCACCATACGAAAGTCCATAGAAGGCAATGCGGCTCGGGTCGACGTACGGCAGTGACTTCAGCCAGTTGAGGATCTGTTGATGCTGCGGCACCATGACGGAGAACAGCGTTTTTTTCAGCGGATATGTCTTGCGCTGGAGCGTGCGAAAACGATCCCCGAAAATGTAAAGGTTCTGCGGCGCGAACGTGATAAATCCTTGCTCCGCGAGCTTGGCCGCGAAATCGTGGTACGCGCGGTGATTGCCAGACACGAGCTGTTGAGGTCGGCCTTCGAGCCCGTGTTGGCATACGACGACGGGACGCCGCTGGCCCGGCTTCAAGTCGTTTGGCAAGAGCAGGATACCGTAGGCGATGACATCTGGGAACACATCCAATACAACCTCGTAACCGGTCCATTTGGCTTCGTGGTAGGCCTGCCGCGTGCGCGGGTTCGGTGCCAGCAGCGGATCGGTGAAATGACCAATGACTTCGTCACGGAAGTAATCCCGATACCACGCAACCGATTGACGGAACTTCTGGATCGAGGACGTGTCCAGCTTGTTCATGAATGCTTCGCGCACGTAGGGACTTTCGCGCAGAAGCCACTGATTATGGTCATCGATCTCGCGGACCAGCCGATCCTGGCGCTTAGTTGCGTCGATCGGTGGATGTCCAAGCGAGTACGTCGGTGGCGATGCGTCCACCACGGTGTTTGCGTCGGATGTCAGGTCCGCCAAAAACCAATCGAGCGCGTGTTTGGTCAGGAACGGGCCGTGGCCGGCCGCGGAGACGACCAATTCGACCTGATCGGCAGTGGGTAATCCGCGTGTCAGCGCGCGCGCCCGATTCACCTCGGATTGCACCGCGGCAAGCGCGGGTGTGACAAGCTCGGCCGGTGCGCCACCCTTTCCGACCAACGTCAACTCGGGAGCACGAGCTGCTTCGACAACGAGTTTTCGCGGCGCGATCAAACTCGCGATTTCCGCGTCACCGAATTCGTCGAGCAATCCGAAAACATTGCGATCAATGGGCTGTTTCCATATCGCTTCACGTGGCCCAAAGTAGCCGCTGACGCACGCCGTGCCGATGCGCGAATCCAGCGCCGCCGCGTACAATGCCAACATGCCTCCCTCGCCCCAGCCAATCACGCCAACCGGCACGGCCGAATCCCCAGGTGATTGTGTAAACCAAGCGACGCCGGCCAGGATCTTCTGCACTTCGTAACCGATCAGATGGTGTCCGAGTTCGTATGCGCTGCGGTAGAGGTACTCGCGCGAACTCAACACCGCGCGCCCCCCACGTGGCTTCATCCGCCGATCGATGAGCGTTGGCACCAACACTCGACAGCCTGACTCGGCCAGCAAACGTGCAAATTGGGACTCCGCCGGGACGTCGCCCGCGATGCCGCATATCATTTCCGGGGTCTGATCCGCGTCCGGGATAGCCACGACGTCCGCCACCGGTTTGTCGCGTTTGGGGACCAGCAACAGGCCCTCGCTGTGCATGCGTCGTACCACGGGCCAGCGGACCGCGTACACTTTGATGCGCGCACTTTCGGCAATGAGTGCCGAGTGCTCCACCGTAGCGACCAACGTCATGGAACCCGCCGAAGCACGCTTTTCACGAAGACCGATCTGACGCGCGAGTCGGGCACGATTCGCCGCGACACTCGCCGTGTATGCTCGCGGTGACGTCATGTCCCGGTGCCAATGCACGCCCCGCCCCGCCCCGGAAGCGTCGAGCTTGCGCAACAAGAATCGGTCCACCCCGGCGACCATGCGCGATGCAATGTCGTCCGTCCATAGGAGCGGTTGTGTATTGTCGAGTCGTGTCGTTTCGGCGGCCGGGGCCAAACGCGGCAACATCGCGGTGATACAGATCGTCGTCAAAATCAGTGACCGAACGCCGTGTCTCATGGGGAGATTCCTCCAATTCAAGCGTTTTCTCGCGATCCGGGAACCGCTGCCTTCAAGATCGCATAGCAGACGCACGCGGCACCCACATCATCGACAGACTAGCTCGCCCCCTGTCGAGTAAGAGGCTGTCACAAGACCTGGGTTTTAAACCCGCACGATGGACGTCCACGTCCGTCGAAGAGGCGGATGAAACTCTGCCGAAGCAGTTTCGTGACAGGTTCCAGGATATCACATCATAACGCGGGCGGCGCCCGCAACCCAAGAAGGGTGGCATCCGCCGCGGGCGGATGTGTGGGCGCGAGTCCTTGGTTATTTATTGGACGAGTGCGTCTCCGCTTCTCATCCGCCATGGGCGGATGCCACCTGGCCCCAAAACATGCGCGTATGGTGCGCGCATCCTACAGCCTAAGAATCTAAACGGTTTTCCACCGAGACAAGCTCGGTGGCGACGGGGCGTGTGAGTGGGACGCGTGAGGGATTCCTTCTGCGTCTAAACGGTTTTCCACCGAGACAAGCTCGGCGGCGAGGCGCCGGCGTTCCTGCGGGGCGCTGCTTCCCACCGAGCTTGTCTCGGTG
>CAZSOG010000346.1:0-5997 GCA_964607555.1 uncultured Pirellulaceae bacterium
GCGGAATCGTCTTCCGTCAAACATGGAACCCCGGCGCCCATGAACTTGAGTGCTACTCCCATCTGGTCGGGGAGGCGTTGATGACGCAGCGGCACGAGTATGGCGTCAGCGTCTGTGGCTGGAGCGGTTGGCTCAATAAGGGTGACAATCCTCCTGGCGATGTGCCCGGCTACTACGTGATCAGAAATTCCGTCAACGGTGCAGGCGGTGGTCGAACCGGATGGCTTGGCGCGCTGAACGGCGGCCAAGGTGCTCAGACCCAACATCATGCCAAGCCGCTCCGTCGGTGGCGGGGCGTTGACATCTTTGTAAAGAATGGGCGTAATGTCCCCGGCGGCTCCCTGCACGAACAGTGCCGGACACCCGAGCGTCTCCTCCAATACGGCGGATGCAAAACCAGGCAAATCCGCCGTCACCCGATCATCGGGAACACCACCATAAGCGTGCACGGCGAAGTTGTACACCACGGCCAGCGGCTTGCCCGCAGGCCCGTCCAGCCGCAACACGCCAATCTCGGGATCCAAGGGGCCGACTCCAGTCACCGCTGCATCCGGTGGAGATGGATTCGCCCGGCGGATGGTCCACGTGCGCCCGTCCGCCAGAGGCAACCGGCGATTCATGGTAATGCGATCTTCCCGGCCGACGCCAACCGCCAGCTGTACGGGAACCATCGTTTCCGCTGCGCGCCGCATCGCCGCCACAACGCGCGCGGCCAAGTCCTTGGCCACCTTGCCTTGGGTGTGATGATCATGTGACGCGTTGATCAATATGCGATCCGCGTCGATGCCGAGTTCCTTCTTGGCACGCGCGCGAATCGATACGACCGGCGGTCGCGGCGCGCCAATGAGATCCAATGTGACAATCACGACCGGGCGTGCGTCTTTTTCGATGACCAGTACCTTGGCATGCAGCGGATCATGCACCTCGGCCGGAGCAACGTCGCCCGTGATATCGGTTACGGCGACACCCGCTCGAATTGGCACCGATTCGGCAGCCTGCATGCCATTGGGCAGCAGCACCAAAACCAACGCCGCGGCAACCCCTTGAATCAACCGCGAAGAACGCATATTCCGCCAACGCATCGTTTCAACTCCATGGAAAGAAACCAAGAGAACCAAGTTTGCTTACCTCAACAATGGCACCGCTGACACTGCAGTGCGTTCGTCACGCACACGGCCGACCGGGCGGCACGTTTGGGCGGCGCGGGTTCTCAGATCGGCCGCGGAACGAACCACCGAGGCGCCTGCCCATCAGCCGAGCTTCCACGGTGTTCGGTACTCATAGTGCAGCATATCGTTGGCTTTGGAACAGTTGGTGATTTGCTCTTTGTCCGGATCCCATTCGATCCGCTGGCCGATCGCCAACGAAATCTTCGACAGAAGACTCATGGTCGTCGAGCGGTGTCCGTCCTCGATATCGGCATTCGGCTTCTTGCGCGAGCGGATGCAGTCGAGGAAATTGCGCGCGTGCTGGGCGGTAATCGATCCCGCGTTTTCGTGGCCGCTCAGTTTCATCGGCTCCATCCGCGGGCTTGGATCCTGGAACTGGCCACCGCGCTCGGGGACGATATCGATCGTCTGATCGGTGGCGAACAGCACTCCTTGCGTTCCGCGTAGTTCAACCAGACCGCCTCGCGCCATCGTCGGATACCCACTCGCTTCGTACATTCCGAACAGTTCGATCCAACCTTCCGGAAACTGGAATATGGTCTCCGCCGTGTCGGGGATCGTGCGATCGTCATCCACGGCGAACTTGCCTCCCATGCAGCAGATCGACGTCGGGGCCGTGGCGTTCATATACCAGCGAATCAGATCCAGAGAATGCACACCGTTATTGGAAATCTGGCAACAGTATTCTTTCCACCAGCGAAACTTGTCCGGCGCGTGATTCTTGGCTCCATGATTGACATCTCCGTTGCTGCGTGTGATGGTTGTTGGTATCACAACAGTATTGCTAACCGATCGCGATTCGGCAACGGTCGCGCAAGAGACAGATTCCGAGAGGATCGCAGTTATTCTGTATTCTTGTTGGGAACCCGACAACACGCGAGTCCACAGGAGATGATACGATGCGACGAGTCGTTTTCTTCTTGTTCGCCGCGGCGGCGATCTCGAGTTGTGTTTGGGCAACGGCATCGGCGGCCGAACGGTCGGGCGAGCTGGAATTTCAAGGATGGCGTCCTGCTTCTCCGCGGTCGGAGATTCATCCGGCGTTCGCTGTCGCCCCCGGCCATCAGCTGCCCGTCTTCGACACGCCACTCGGCAAAATCGGCATGATGATCTGTTTCGACGTCCACATGCCCGAAGTGGCGCGCGGATTGGCTGCCAACGGAGCCGAAATCATCGCGCCGCCCATCATGGGCGGTGACCCGAATCTAGCCCGCGCCCATGTCATCGAGAATCAAGTCTGCTTGGTGACCTCCACCTACAGCGTCAATGACGATTGGATGCAGACGGGCGTTTGGGGCCTCGACGGCAACCTGTTGGTCCGCGCCACGAAAAAGGACACGGTTGTCGTCGCCGAGGTGGATTTGTCGAAGCAACACTTCTGGCGCGGGAACATGGGAGACTTCAAGAGCCGTCTGCGGCATGAACGCCCTATCATCCAACTGCCCAAGTAAGGGACGGCTTCGGGGTTCGGTTTGAACCGTTTTCGTGCCCCAGGGTTGCGCGACGTTCACGTGGCTCACGCCGCTCCACCCTTGGGGCTGGCTTAGGGCCGTTCCTTCGGCACTGAAAGGAACCAACCGATCGCTTGTACATCCGTCACTCTGTTGGTTTGTTTTTTTCGAACTCGGCGGCGACTTCTTGCGGCGATAGGGCGCGGGTCCAAATCTTGACGTCGTCGATCGAGCCAATGAAGAACCCCGGCTGTTTGGTCGACGGGGGGGCGCCGCCCCACGCTTCTCGACCGATGATCAGCGGCTGGTCGTTGTGCACTCGTTGTGCCTTGTTGGCGATACCCGCGACGCGCTGGCCGTTCACGTAAAGCGTGACGCCTGCTCCCTCCTTGATCACAGCAACCACGTGGGTCCATTGACTCGGCTGCAGCACCCGCGGTGTGCCGAAGTTGAACGTCCATGGACCGTCGAGTTCGGTTGCTTCAAAGCGGATCGTGTTGTCGGTGTGGCTGACGACAAACGGACAAGTCGTGCCGGCGAACCGCTTGACGATCAGGCCTCGCCGCCCCTTGAGTTCGTCCGCGCGGAACCACAGGGAAACGGAAACATCCGATGCGTTAAAGACGGCCGGTTCTTCCACCCGCAAGAAACCCGTCCCGTCAAATATCACCCCTTTGCCGTGCAGTCCTTGATCAGTCTGAGTGACGCCTCCCTCGATGCGGGCGGTGAATCCGTTGCCGGACACGTCGGGGAAGAGCTTGCCGTGCAGCGACTCAAAATCCCATGCCGCAACCGGTTCCTGACGGCCGAGAAATTTCTTCATCCGCTCTTCGGCCGCGATTCGGGCTGCCTCCTCGTCGACTACTTCATGCGCCACGTTCTCAAACTTATTATTCCTGACGAGGGCGTTTTCGACGGTCTTGCTGACAAAAATGCCCTGGTCGTTGTTGGCGACATAGTTGCCCTCGACGATGACGTCACGACAGGTTCCGGAAATGCGGATGTGGGCATTGCTGTGCAGCCGATTGCGGCGAACGACCGGTCCTTTGTTGAGCGGACCTTCGTAGTCGCCGCGGCGGGCACCGAGAATGTCGATTTTCGCCTCGGCGGCCGAATCCCAATGGTAGTAGTTGCCCTCGAGGATTTCGTTGTCCATGAATTGGCAGTACCAACTCGGCTGATAACCGTGGTACCACAATCCCAAACTGCGAAAGCCCGGCATGCGGGTTCCGCGGTTCCCCACGACGAAGTTCTCAATCGACGTGCCGTAGAACTGCATTGCTCCGGTATCGGTGAACTCGTTATTCATCACCATGTAATGGCCCTGGAACATGGTGATCGACAGATCGGACCGCGTATCGGGCGCGACGTCCCACGGTCGATCGATCTGCACGGTCTTGCCGTCGTACGCGGTAACACGGCGATATTGGCCGGCCCCTTTGCCGTCGAGAATGAAGACCCCCGATCCGACCCAATCGCGGTGCGTTTGCTTCGGCTCTTCCGCCAGGATGATGCTGCGTCCAACGGCCGAGGCCACTTTTCCAATGTAGACTTCCCCTCCCGCATCGCTGGTCATCGCCTCGCGGTCCCAACCGTGCAGCATTCGCAGCTTGTTGTTGGCGTAGTAAACATTTTCCGAGGAACTGGAGCCGTCGAGACAGTTCAGGCCGCCCCCAGTCGACATCAAATCGCCGCCGGTCAGTGTGTTGTTTTCAAATACGAGGCCGTTGCTGCCGGAGATGCAGTACCAACCCCAGCGACCATTGTAGAAGTTGTTTCCCGCGATCAGGCCGCCACGGACTCGGCTGAGGAACAGCGATCGTCCACTGCCGTAGAAATCACAATCGGTGATTTCGATATTTGGCCCGCCCATCCGCACGGTGTCTCCACCGCCGGTCGACCACTTCAGCGATTGGCGGAAATACTCGTCGACTTCTTCCGGTTTCGGATGTCCACGGTAAGCGTCGGCTCGGACCAACACGTGGCGCAGAGCAATGTTGCCGGAATCCTCCACCCCACCCAAATCGCCGGCAATAACATGCTTGTGTCGGTGAGCATACAGCGTCAATTCTTCCAGCGCGAACGAGTTTGTGCCTTGGACCAGCGCTTCGGGTGGTTCGGCGAGATCAATCCAGCAGAGCGCTGTCCAATCTTGTTTCTCACCTTTCAATACCGTCCGCCGGGGAACTTTGAGGCCGTCCGACAGGCGGTAGCGACCGCGCGGAAAGTAGACGATCCCGCCACCGTTTTCCTCGGCCTTCGAAATCGCCGCCAGCACCGAACCGGTGTCGTCCTTGATGCCGTCACCGACCGCACCCATTTCCTTGACATTGAAGACGGTTGCGGGCCATTGGTCCGGTTTACGGAGAGTGATTTCGGCCTGCGCCGGTTGCACGGCGCCCGGCAGCGCCAGCGTGTACTCGCTCGCCGGGAGATCGACGGGGAGTTCCGCCTGGAGACTGAAGCCATCGGTCTTGGCGGTCAGTTCGACAGTTTGGGGGCCCTGCAATTGAACGGCGAGGGCGATTGTTGCTTCGTTTGTCGACGGACACGCGAGATTCTTGCCGAATAAGCGGACCCATCCTCCCGGACTGGCTTCGGTGCCGAGATTGCCCTGAATCCACCAAACCTGAGGAGCATTCAACAGATGCAGAACCGAACCTGCCGTTGTCGTAATGCGAAAAAGATACTGCCCCGGGCGCATCTTGGCCGGAACGACAAACCGCAGTGACTGGTCGGTGGGCTGGATCGGTTCCACCGAGACGCCTCCCAGCCAGGTTGGCGTGCGCGCGGTGAACGATGACATTTCGCCGTTCACGCGGGCAATGTCGACTTTCGGATTCGCGCCGAAGCCTTGGCCGATGACAGTTACCGCCTCCCCGGGCCGAACGGGATCACTGGACCAGAACACGCTCGGCTCGGCGGCGTTGGCAGCTTGTCCCGCGAGCGTGGCGAGCAGCAGCCCGGTTGCCGCGAACACGAGATTCAGACGGCCCGAACAGTCAGGACAACGTCCGCGATAACGCATGGTGATATCCTTTTCGAATAAATGAATCGCATCGATCAACCGCATCGCGGGCGATGGCGGTTGGATACTGAGTGGCCTGTGACCTCACTGCGACAATCCATGATACGGTCGAGTTGTCCACGTTTCCATGCCCGTTCCTCGTCTGGACAGGGAACGGCTTGAATCGTCCCTGATAGACGGGGCCGGCGCCCGATGCATGATGGTAAGCGTGCCAACGTTGCGGGTGCGTCACGGCAAGCCAGCGCATCACGTCGGCCGATTCACCATCTTTGCGAGGTCCGACATGAAGTATCGCCAGTTCGGGCATGGTCAGTGGCTCCGGCAGACCATTCATTTCAAGCAGCTTGGC
>CAZSOG010000347.1:0-5995 GCA_964607555.1 uncultured Pirellulaceae bacterium
GGATCCTAAGGTCTCTAATGAGGCGTTGCCTCCAACCAACTAACGCGTGGCCTACCGTATTCGTCTGGGAGTATCGTCGTATGCGCGCGGTGATGAGTGAAGTTCCACAGAAGATCCTCGACTGGCGTCGTCGGACCGGAGCGGACAAGTTCGACGAGATGTGGAAAGGAGTGCTTCACATGGTACCGGCGCCGAGCATTGACCACCAGGCGTTCGAAGGGGAATTGGAGGCTTGGTTCCGCACCTTCTGGGTGGCGAAATCAGGTGGTCGCGTGCTCCATAACGTCAATGTGTCCCATGGCGAGGATTGGCGAGATGACTATCGTATTCCGGACTTGATTCTGCTGCTCCCGACCCAATTGGACTTTCTGCGTGAAACGCACATTCAAGGTCCACCATCGCTCGTGGTCGAAATTCGATCGCCCCACGATGAGACGAATGAGAAGTTTTCGTTCTATGCCGCGCTGGGCGTCCCGGAAGTCTTGGTGGTTGACCGCGACTCGAAAGTTCCGCGGCGTCATGTGTTGGAGCAGGGCCACTACCGCTTAGCCGAAGGTGACGAGCGAGGCTGGCTGTCTTCTCCAGAAGTCGGTGTCGAATATCGCTCGGCCGGAAACAATCTGTTTGCCATTCGCTTGATCGACAACACGAATTCGCAGACACCCTGGGCTTTGACAAACTGCCCGATACAACATGCGGATTAAACGGGCAATTGTTGGGTGTCTGCGATTCTCGTCAGCTTCTCGATTAACGCGCCGAGCTCTTGCTTGATTTCTTCATCCGCAAACGCCGCCGAAACCAAATCCATTACGTCAATTCGAGCGTCCGAGCTCATGGCAGTTTGCTATCTAAATACACCAGATTTTCCAACTCCGCGAAGAGAATACCAAGAACCACCCGAATCTCGAATAGACATTTTACTCGCCCCAGCCACTGCGGTAGTCCGTTCCCGCACCCCTGCCATGGAGAGCCGTAGCACATCATGTCGATCGAGATTAAGATTAAGATTAAGATTAAGATTAAGATTAAGAACTAAATCTGTAGGGAGGCATCAACCCGACGAATCCATCAGTACGTGGAATAGCGATCAGTTTGAAAGGCGATCATGTCCCATCGATCGGTCGATCCTGGTTCGGTATCATCGACTCTACTGGAGCGTGTCAGGTGCCAAGAACCTGACGCCTGGCGGCGGCTGGTCGACCTGTACGGGCCATTGGTTTACCGGTGGTGTCGTCGTGCGCGGTTGCAGCCCAGCGATTCCGCCGACGTGGTGCAAGACGTGTTTACGGCCGTGTCCCAGCATATCGGTGGATTCGAACGCAAGCCGGCGCGCGGTGGTTTTCGTGCCTGGTTGGCGACCATCACGCAAAACAAGATCCGCGACTTCTATCGACGTCGTCGGGGCCGCGCGACCGCGCGAGGAGGAACGGACGCCTATCGGCAACTGGCCCAGGTTCCGGAACCCGAGGCGTTGTCCGACGCGACCGGAGCGCCGGACGACGATCGGTTGTTGTCCAGCCGCGCGATCGAGTTGGTCCGTGCCGAGTTTGAAACACGCACCTGGGAGGCGTTCCGGCGCGCCGTCCTGGAATCCCAGCAACCGGCACATATCGCGGAAGACCTGGGAATGAGCGCCAATGCCGTCTACAAGGCCAAGTCCCGTGTGCTTCGGCGATTGCGCCAAGAACTGAGCGAGCCCTGAGTATCTGAGTCCCTGACTCGTAATCACTTGAAGACTCTCGGACGGTCCAGATTCGGCGTCCGCGTCACACCCTGAGTAAGTCGTGGCAGACCATGGCGTTATTTCTTGTAGAGAGCACAACAGCCCACGAAACCTGCGATGTTTGGGAGATCGCGTCATGTTGGACCAGGCTTGTCCGAACCGAGAGCAACTCCAAGCGTACGCCATTGGAGTCGCGTCTGACGAAACGGCGGATGAAGTCGCGGCGCACCTTGACCAGTGTCTTCAGTGTCAGGCCGCCATCGCGACGCTGGACGACACGGACGATACGTTCGTCGCGCTGTTAAGGCAGCCGCCCGCCGGCGAGCCGGTCATTGAGGAATCGCAGTGTGCGGCCGCCATCGCACGTGCCGGCGAGTTGGCCTCCACGCCGCCAGATGAACAGAGTCGCGACGAGCGCTCGACCGGCGCGCGCATCGGTGACGGACTGGGCGAATACCGCTTGCTCGAGCAGATCGGGCGCGGTGGCATGGGACGCGTTTATCGAGCGTTGCAGACCAAGTTGGATCGGTTCGTCGCGCTGAAGGTGCTGCCGCTGAATCGCGTCGACGACCGGCGTGCGATCGCGCGATTCGAACGGGAAATGAAGGCCATTGGACGATTGGATCATCCAAACATCGTGCGTGCCTACGACGCGCGTGAAATCGATGGCGAGCCGGTTCTCGTGATGGAGTATGTCGAAGGGCGTGACCTGGCACGTGTGTTGCACGACCTGGGCACCGTGAAGACAGCCGACGCGTGTGAACTGATTCGCCAGGCCGCGCTCGGATTGCAGTACGCGCATGAGAATGGACTGGTCCATCGCGATGTGAAGCCCAGCAACTTGATGCTGACGCCGCGTGGCAACGTCAAACTGCTGGATCTTGGCCTGGCGCGACTCGACCCGTTGCCGTCGGCCGGCAGTGAAATAACCGGCGCCGGCCAGCCAATGGGTACCGCGGATTACATGGCCCCGGAACAGATCTCGGACAGCCGGTCGGCGGACATCCGCGCCGATATCTACAGCCTTGGCTGCACGCTGTTTAAGCTGCTGACCGGCAACGCGCCCTTTTCCGGGCCGGACTGCGGCGGGACCTTTGACAAATTGACAGCCCACGTGAACTCGCCCGCCCCGTCGATGCGGATCTGTGAGCCGTCGCTCCCCGATGATTTGGTCGGACTGATTGACCGGATGCTGGCCAAGTCGCCGGACCAGCGGCCGGCGACGCCGGCGGATGTGGCCGCCGCGCTGGCTCCCCATTGCAGTGGCAGCGATCTGGTCGGACTGCAAGCGATGGCGGCGGCGGTCGAGCAGCAACACGGTACAATTAAGGTGAGTGAATTCACGCCGCGGCCGGTGCGCGCGGCATTGCCACCCAAAGAAAAACCGTCTCCCGCGCCGGCACGCTTGTCGGGCTGGATGTGGAGCCACATCGGCGTGCTGCTGTTGCTGGCCGCGGCCGGAGGTTTCACGCTGGGCGTGCTCATCACAATCGAGCACAATGGCAAGAAGACCTCGATTGACGTGCCCGACGGCAGCCGGGTCGCCATCGATCAGCATGGTGACGTCAATGTGAAGCTCCCAAGTCAGCCTGCTGGTACCGCGCATTCCGCGAGTACTTATCGCAATCCAAGCAAACACGCAGAGGCATCTAAACGCGAACAATCCGGCCCCGCGGAGGTCCCAAAAACGTCGTCCGCGGCCACGACGGATGAATCCTCCATGCCCGCGTCAGACGATTTTGGTGACGCGCAAGCATGCGACTGCGTTGCACGCGCCATCGTCGCCGCATACGACACAAACGGTGACGGTGGTCTTTCGGCCGAAGAATGGGGCAGGATGGGTACGGGAACTGATTTCTTCGATCCGAACAAAGACGGCCGATTGACATACGGCGAATTTGTCCGCGCTTGGGAGATTGACGGTCATACCTGGCACTCTCTGATCCGCTACGCGCGAGGGTACATCAACAGATACGACACGAACAAAGACGGTGTGTTGACAAAGGACGAGTGGACAAAGATGGCAAGGGACTACACGTTTGCTGACTTTGATCAAGACGGACGTTTGACACCGTTTGAGCTTGTAGCAGCTTTCCGCTACTGGAACGGACCTCCTGCCCGGATATCCAACCACCCGCAACCGGGGCAGGCGGGCACGCCCAAGGCGGCCGGCAAACAGATGCTCATCCAGGTCGACGCGCTGGGTACCGTTACAATCCGGTTCGGCATGGAACGACAGCAGCTTGGTAGTTCGCTCGATGACGTAACGCAAATCCTGCGAAAGCGGATCGCTGAAAACTCGATCACATTGGTTGACATCCAGATCGCATCGAAAGCCCCGCGCGGGATCGTGCCGGTGTTGGAAAACGCGTTACGGAATACGGGTGTCGAGGCGTTCAATGTCAGAATGGGAGAGCCGATCCCGCAGGCCCCGGTCCGGCTCGATTTTCGCATCGCCGCACGGCGCGCGGGTGGCGACCTGCCGGGTCTGTCCGAGGATGAGATTCAGCAGCTGATCGGATGGAAGAGGAGCGCGGGCAAGACTGCGGCGCATAAGGCCGGGTCGCTCGCGTCGAAGTATACGTGGGTCGAGGTCAACGAAGATGCCGTTGACGGCATTGCCAACAACAAGGATCTGATCCGATTGGAGCTCGACAGGACCTATGTGCTGCTCAGCGCGCAGCCGGACGACACGCTGTTGGCGACGGACAAGGGCGAACGCGCATGGAAGGTCGTCCGTGCCGACGCCGTCGCCGGTCCCGAAGGTGCTCCGACGATCGCCCTGGAACTGGACGAGGCCGGTGGCCGCCGGCTGCGCCAGCTGACCACGACGCACCTGGAGCGTCCGATGGCCGTGATCATCAACGACAGAGTGTACATGGCGCCCCGGATCATGAGCCAGATCACGAAACGTGTTCAGATCACGGGCCGCTTCAAGAAGGAGAAAGTCGACCTGTTGGTCATGGCGTTCAACGAAGCGGCCGCCGCGCGGTGATCGATCGCGAAGAGCGAGACTATCTAAATTCGCAGACATCTAGAATTTGACAAACTGCCAGATACAACATGCAGATTAAATGGGCAATTGTCGGGTGTCTGCGATTCCCGTCGCTGTGCTGCCAGGGACAGCGCGGGTCTTGCTTCGCCCTTCAGGGCTTGGCGTTTTATTGGGGCGTAGCTTACTTGACCGTACCAGTTGGAGCCGCCTGCCGTCACTTCCCGTGAACAGGCAGTTTGCATTGTGCATACAATCCTGGTACCATGCAATACCATGAACATCATCGCCACACGCACTATCCGGCAGTATCAGGATGACTATCCAGACGCCGCCAACTCACTGGATGCGTGGCTGGAAGTCGCGGGCAAGGCTCACTGGGAAAGTTTCAACGAAGTGTTGGAGACTTACGCCAACGCGGATCAGGTTGGGGCTTGCCTGGTGTTTGACATTCGGGGTAACAACTACCGATTGATTTGCGGAGTTGCCTATGCGGACCGCTGGGTAAAAGGAACATTATTCGTCAAGCATTTCCTGCCCCACGCGGAATATGACAAAGACGCCTGGAAACGGGATTGCGAAAGGTAGCATCGAACCATGGTTACAAAACTAACGGCGTACGACGCGCTGCTCTTGAAATACAAACCTCGCCCGATCCGCAATGACCGGGAACACCACCGCGCCCTGCGGCACGTCCAGGAACTGATCCGACGTCACGGACCAACTCCGCCGCGCGCCGAAGGTGAGTTGATCGCCGTTTTGTCCACGTTGATTGAAAGCTATGAAGTTGAGTTGACTCCCAGGCGAAAGCCGACGCCAACCGAAGTCCTGGCGCACTTGATCGAATCCAAAGCAGTGACCAGAGCCGAAGTCGCGCGGGTGACGGGCATTCCCCGATCCACCATCAGCAACGTGTTATCCGGCCGCCGTCAAATCAGCAAGGAGAACGTAACAAGGCTCGCCAACTACTTTCGTGTCGATTCTAGCGTGTTCTTGCCGGAAGTTAATACGAAGAGAACCACGAATGAGGAGAAGAGGGGGGGAGGATAAGAATCGCGAGACATCAGAAATCAGTGGCGGGGGGGGGGGGTCTTGACCCAGCAGTGTACGCTGACTACCGGACAAGAGCCAGACGGACAAGAGCCAGACACCCCGGGGTCTTCGAGGCGGTAGTACCCGGCTGACGAGTTGCTTGTGCCAGCGAGCGTTGCCGTCATCCGAAGCACGGCCGGCAGTTAGATTCTTAGGCTGCCAGATGCGCGCACGGTGCGCGCATGGTT
>CAZSOG010000348.1:0-5993 GCA_964607555.1 uncultured Pirellulaceae bacterium
GTGTGCGAGGGACGTGTGAGGGATTCCTTCTGCGTCTAAACGGTCTTCCACCGAGACAAGCTCGGTAGCGAGAGAGGCGCCATTCCCGCGGGGCGCTGCTTCCCACCGAGCTTGTCTCGGTGGAGGCAGATTTAGCCGTAGCCACGTCGTAAAGAAAATCATCGCCCCCACGCAGCTTGACTGCGTGGAGCGTCTGTTTCGCATTTCGCACGCTGCCGCTCCCACCGCGCACGAACTCATCTGGTAGTTTGTCGAATCCCAGGGTGTCCGCGAATTCACGAATTCAATACCTGATTCAGCGACCGTCTCTTCGTTCTTCAGGAGAATAGGAAGAATGAATAGGATGAATGAGAAGAATGGGAGTAATATGTGCCGCGGGCCTTGATGGTAAGCTGATCCGCGCAATTCCAAAGGGAAGATGGTTGTTCACTATTGAAAATTGCACCCAACCAATGGCCGTTGACCGACGACGCACTGCGGGGCGCGCCATCCGGGTACGGTGATCGCATGACTCGCTCGACGGGCAGCACTCCGATAGGTCCTATACGACTGATCGGACCGATCCGTCCAGAGAAGATGCGCGGTGTACTACGGGCACCCACCACCACGAACACGCCAGGGACGCGGGAAATCAGTTAACGGTGTACAGTACTCGCCAGGAGGGTGAGTGGACCAGTCAACGATCGAAGCGGTCAGACGTCATTTAGCTATTTGGACACGAACGCTTGCCGAAACGTGCGGTCATCGAACTGCTCGGGCAAGCGTTGTTCCACGGCGAAAAGATAGAGCGCGGCGACCAGAATCGCGTTCACCGCCGCGGAAACGAGTGAGACAATGATCAAGGCGACAACACCGACCGCGATCCCGATCCCGCCCAGCAACAACTGACCGGCGCCGAGCGCGAAGCCGCCGAGCACCAGCGGAATGATGGCCACCATGGTCGCGAAAAAGACGATCGCGCCAATGCCGAAGTTGGCGGTCAATGACTCGCCCCAGTTCTTCTTCAGGATACTCACGGATCGCTTGACGGCATCCACCGGCCCGGTCTTCTCCACGACGATTACGGGGACCACGAAATAGGTGATCGCCGTCCATGCCGTTCCAACCAGGCTGGTGACGAACCGCCCGAGTTTCTCCGACCGCGACTCGATGATCTTGAGGATCAGGCCCACCGTGGCCGCGACCAGTGCCCAACCGAGAATCTGCGGTAACCGGTCCTTTGCCGCCGCGAAACCGTCCGACAGCTCGGGATCGCCCCCCTTAAACCGGATGATGGCACAGGCGACCAGAGCCGAGTTGAAAAAAATGATCACGAAGTAATTCACGAAGTAGTACAAGAACGCGAGTCCATAGAAGAGGATTTGCTGCGATAGATCGGCGGGCGCCTGAGCATCTTCCGCCATCGGAAACCCGATCGCCCAGAACGGTACCAGGAACGTCGCCAGCACCAGCGCGCACGCGATTCCGCTCAACATCGGAAAAACCAGCAGTTCCTTGTCCAGCGTGAGCACCTTGAAACTCTGTTTGGCCAAATTAATTCCCATCTCAATGCGTTCGAACATGGTTTCGGCTCCTCGGGCAACAGGGACCAGGCTGAAAGCGACGCACGGCTCCGCCCGTCAGTCTCCCCCAGGAAAATCGGCCGGTCAAGGGCCCGCGTGTGACCGGCGCGCACATCATGTAGCAAAAAACCGGACCCCGCGCGTGGTCACCCCTCGGTCTTGCCATCGCGCAACTGCTGGAGAATCTCGCGCGCCGTCTCGGCATCCGCACCGCGCACGTAGATCTGAACGTCGCCCGGTGCCTCGGCACGCAGGCCGGCCGTGAACCCGCCGGTGGCGGTGGCACGAACCCCGTGCGTTGCTAACGCATTGACAATAATCGCGGCCTCCATGTCGTTTGGGACACGCATCAATTGAACCGGTTCGTCGGCATTCGTCATGCTGAAACTCCGTTCTGGCTGTACCAGTTACTCAGTTTTGATTGGCGGGACAAACAACTGTCCAACGTCAAAACATTCCGTGACGCCGACCCGCCCCGCACGCATCGCAACTGCAATCGTAGCAAACGAGCCGTCTCCTGTCCCGGCCGCACATCGCCATGCACGGTCGGCGACTTGACCCAGGCCACGGAATACTATACATTTGTATATGTATTCCAGCCGGCTGGAATTGGGCACTGAGTCATCGCACTTAATTGACGCGCGGCATACGGGGGATGTCCGGCGACGGCGCGGCAGTTGGGCGGCCAATCGTTGTAACGCCGGTTGATTCCAGATGGATGCGGGCCGGGGGCGCATCGGCACGAACGCGACACGGGGGGCTCGAAGACGATGAAGGTCCTACACACGGCGGACTGGCACTTGGGCGATCGGCTTCGTCAAATCGATCGATCGGCTGACTTGCATGGCGCGCTGGACCAAGTGGCCTGCTATTGCGAGCAACATTCGGTCGACGTTCTGGTTGTGGCGGGGGACATGTTCAGCGAGCTGGCGCGACCGGACGAAATCCAGCGTTCCCTGGCATTCATGAGCGAGCGGTTTCGACCACTATTGCTATCGGGAATGACAGTCTTGGCGGTGGCCGGAAACCACGACAACGACATCTACTGTGAGCTATTGCGGCGGGCGTTTCAATTGGCCGCACCGATCTCGAGGTCCGGGCACGGTCCGTTACCGAACGGACGCGTCTATCTGGCCAATCGCCCGTGTCGTTTTCAATTGGCTGACCGCGCCGGCATCGTGTCAGCGCAGTGGGTTTGCATGCCCTACCCGAACGCGGCGCGGTATCTGGACGGTCGCCGCGGCGGCACGTACGCGAGTTTCCGCCATCGCAATCAACTGCTGGCGTCAGCGTTTCTCGACCGTTTGCGAAACCTCTCGAACAAGCTGGACGCGGGGCTTCCGGCGGTCCTGGTCGCCCACGTTCAGGTCCTCGGTCACGATGCAACGCCGGCGCGTCGTGTCGCGGCCCACGCGGATGTCGTTGTGGACGCCAGCGCGTTTCAGTACCCGTGGGCGTATGTCGCGTTAGGGCACCTACATCGTCCGCAAGTCATCGACCGCCAGCCACATATTCGCTACGCCGGAAGCATAGACCGGCTTTCCCTTGGTGAGCAGCACGATCGCAAGGGTGTATTGCTATTTGAGCTGGCGCCCGACGGTCTCCGCGGACCACCCACTGCATTGCCTCTGGAGAGCACGCCATTCTACGACGTTCGGATTCAGAATCCACGTCGCGAAATGCCACATTTGACGACCCGTTTTCCCGACGCCGCGCGTGCGTTGGTGCGTTGCCACGTGCGTTATCGGCGCGATGATGACAATCTGTTCGAGATACTGGCGGAGCTGAGCCGCATATTTCCGCGTTGCTACGAGCGGACGTGGGCATCCGCCAAGCCGGCGTCTGATGCGTGGCGTGGCTGGAACGTCTCACGGACGCGCCGAGACGCGCCGCGTCAGGGTCTGGAATCGGCGGAAAGTGCGACGGGCACGTCACCATCAAGTGCACCGATCGAATTATCGACATCACTGAACGACACCGTAATGCAATACCTCAAGCACCGGCTGGCAGACGATGCGGATCGCGAGGAAATGCTGGTCATGGCCGGCCGCCTATTGGAGCAGTTGGAGTGATTCCAGATCGGATTTTCGTACAGGGGTTTCTCTGTTACCGCGAGCCGCAAGAGGCTTCCTTTGAGGGTGGATCGCTATGGATGATCGCGGGCCGCAATGGGAGTGGCAAATCGGCGTTGTTTGACGCCCTGACGTATGCGTTGTACGGCCGCCATCGCGCGGGGTGTCGCAACGCGAGTGGCTTGATTCATCACGATTCGACCGGGTTGGCCGTCGAATTGGACTTCACGCTTGGCGACAACAAGTTCCGGGCACGCCGCACGCTGGACCGAAACGGCCGCGGCACGCGTCAGATTTACGTTTGGCAGCGTGGCACGCCGTCAAGCGACACCTCTGATGATCCACCGGGCCAATGGTCCGAGGTTCCGGAAACGCAAACCCAGGCAGGGTTCGCCCGGTGGGTGCGTCACCATCTTGCATTGTCGTATGAAACATTCACGGCGTCCGTGTTACTGCTCCAGGGGCAGGCCGAGACACTCCTCTTGGCCGGCCCGGCACGCCGGTACGCCTTGCTGCAGCAGCTTGTTGGCTTGGAGAAGCTTGAACAACTCCATCAACATGTCCGCGCGGCGTGCAGCGAGGCACGCGGCGCCGTGCGCCTCCTGGAACAGCAGCGCAAGGCAATCCAATCGGTTACCAGGCACCAATTGGACGCGGCCACGCAAGCGTGGGAACACGCGACGCACCGTCTGCGGCAATGCACGTCGCGAACGCGCGGTCTGGAGATGGTGCTTGAGCGCAGCCAACATTGGGAAGCACTGCGCACGCGTCACGATCAGCTTCGTCAAGAGATCCAAGACGCTGAGCAAGTCCGCGACGCGCACGAAACGCGCGCTGCCGATCGGCGGCGTCTGGATTTCCTGGACCTTCATTTGCCGCACTTGTCCAAATATCTTCAGTATACGGCCCGTTGGGCGACCGCGCACGCCGCTATCGACCGACTGGCCGCGGAACAGCACACGTTGGCGGAGCGCGTCGATCGTGCCGCCGACACCGGCCGCCGGTGGCAACGCGTCCTGGCCCGCATCGAGCAGATGATCCGGCAAGTCGGGCGTCAATTGGAACGGGCCGCTGAGCAGCGGGCCGTGATCGGCGCGGCGTTGCCTCATTGGGAGCGGTTTGTCGAATCACGAGAAATGCTGCGAACGTACACGCACCAGATCGCGACACAGCAGACGCGGCTTGAACGGGTGCAGCGTTTGTGGAACACGGGTGCTCGGACATTACCGCCGCCGCGCACGATTACCGACCAACGAGCGACGGTGCAACGTGAGCAGGCCGCGTTAACGCAGGCGCAACTACTCGATCGGCAATTGGTGGACCGACTCGCGCGTCTTCATGAACTGGCCGGTTCCGCAACTTGTCCGTGTTGCGGCCAAACCCTGACCCGGACGCACGTCGTTGCCGAACGGGCACGTTTGGCGGCGGAACAGACGCGCGCTCGGCAAACAATGATGCACCGCGCGGACCAGCACGCCCGCGAAGCCGGTCACCTGAGCCTGCTGGAAACGCGGCAGCGGATACGTTCCGAGCGTTTGCGGAAGCTCGATAATCACCGGAGCCACCTGAGTGCGGAACTTGCGACGCTGCGGCAGGCGGCGCACAAGGCACGTGCCGAGTGCAAGACCGCTTATGCCCACTTACCGCGCGCGTGGCAACTTGTCGTGCCTCAAGAACAATCCGGTGTGTGGCCCGAAGCCACACGGCCCGGCGCGACCGATGTCACGTACTTTCATCAGGTGGCACGTAGCGCCGACCAAGATACCGAACGTACGCGGCGCCGGCGTGACGTTCTGCTGGCACGGCGGGAGCGGGCCGCGGCGCGACAGACGCAGGACCAGCTTGCGCGCGAACGGACGGCACGCGATTTACAGAATGTCGCGGTTCGCCTGGCGACGTGCAGGGCCGACGCCGACGCCTGTTCGGAGGCGGCAAAGCAACAGCTCGATCAACTCCCCGACGCCTGGAAACACTGGAGTTCCGAGGAAGCCGCGCGGCAGCAGAGTGGCCTGGTCGCCGAGCAGGAAGCGATTCGGAACAGTAATCCCGATCCTGAGAAACCCGGGTGGCCACCCGACCTTGATCGGTTGCCCCAGTTACGGGGCGAGTTGAAAGCCGTCAGGGAACAGCTCGCGGCGATCGCGGACGAAGCACGTCGGGATCCTATTGAGGTCGATCGCGACCTTGCCGTTGCGCGCGCGGCCGGCGATGATGCTGAGCGCAAGGAGCGTGCGGCCCACGCCTCGCATGACGCGAAAGTCGCGGTCGCCGCGCGCGGCGCGGCAGTCAAGAAACAGCTGGCCACCGCCCAGCATCATGTGCGTCTCTGGAAACAGCTCGCCGTGCTATTGGGCCCGGC
>CAZSOG010000349.1:0-4164 GCA_964607555.1 uncultured Pirellulaceae bacterium
CAAAATCACTGGCTCCACCCAGACAAGCTGGGCGGGGGCCGGATACCGACAATCCGAGCATTGACAAACCACTAACCAAGAAAAGTGGCGCTGTCCAATTAGAAGAATTAAGAAACCGGGATTGGAATTGGGACTGGGGATGTGGGATTGGGAGCGTTGGGATTTGGGATGGATTTTCGAACCGCGTAATCAGCTGGGACGGGTCATGGACGACGCGATCAACCTGCTACCAACCATCATGCCACTTGCCATGACGGGCAGCGTCGTGCGCACGGAGGGTCTGGCGACCGACGTCGGCGGGTTGGCGGCACCGGTCGGCGCTCTGGTGGAAATCGAGCGACAATTTGGCAGTCCGGTCCGCGCGGAAGTGATCGGGTTCCGCGACCACTCGACCATCGTCTACCCGCTGGGTGACATCGCGGGCATACGGCATGGCAGTCGGGTCCGTCTGGTGCGTACCGGCCGCTGGGTGCGTGCCAGCCAGCGTCTCTTGGGACGCGTGGTCAACGCCGATCTCGATCCCATTGACGGGCATGGCGCCGTCGGGCACGCGACGCGTATCGCCTTGCACCGATCACCGCCGAGCCCGATCCAAAGACCGCGCATTCACGCGCTTCTGGCCACCGGTGTCCGCGCGCTGGACGGGCTGCTGACCTGCGGACGCGGCCAACGCATCGGCATTTTCTCCGGGTCGGGAGTTGGCAAGAGCATCATGATGGGCATGATGGCGCGGTACACGGCGGCCGATGTCAATGTGATCGCCCTGGTCGGTGAACGTGGTCGCGAAGTCAACGACTTTATCGAGCGCGACTTGGGCCCCGACGGGTTGGCACGCAGCATCGTCGTCGTCGCGACCAGCGACCAGCCGGCTCTGGTTCGCGTCCAAGCGGCGTTGGCGGCAACCGCGCTGGCCGAATATTTCCGGGACCACGGCAAGGACGTGCTCCTGATCATGGACTCGCTGACACGGTTCGCGATGGCGCAACGTGAAATCGGACTGGCCGCCGGCGAGCCGCCGGCCACGCGCGGTTATCCGCCATCCGTCTTCGCCCTGCTACCCCGCCTGGTTGAGCGTGCCGGTTTGACCCAAACGGGCAGCATCACCGGGTTCTACTCCGTCCTGGTCGAGGGGGATGATCCGAACGAACCGATCAGTGATACGGTGCGCGGACTGCTCGATGGACACACGGTGCTTTCCCGACAACTCGCCGGGAAGGGACACTATCCGGCGATCGACATCTTGGCCAGCATCAGCCGCCTGATGCCGGATGTCGTTTCGAATGAACATCTGGCCGCCGCCGCGCTACTCCGCGAGCTGATCGCGACCCACCGCGACCACGAGGACCTGATTACGATTGGCGCTTATCGCTCGGGGAGCGACCGCAAGATCGACGCGGCAATAAAAATGCAAGACGCGATCAATCAGTTCCTGCGCCAGCCGATGGGCGACTCATCCAACTTCGAAGCCACACTGAACAATCTTCTGCCATTAGCCGAACAGTGCCGGCAGGCGATCTCCAGACAGGCCGGTGACGCATGACGGGATTCGTATTTCGACTTCAATCACTCCTGGAATTGCGTACGGCGGAACGGGACCGCCGGCGCGAAGAACTAGCAGCCGCGTTGCGCGCCGAACAGATACTCAAACAACAGATCAAAGGCATTCACCAAACCGTTCAACAGACCCGCCGAGGGTTGCGCCGCCATGCTCGGCCAGGACACGTGAACGTGACACGCCTACTGGATACACAGCGGTACGAGCTGGTCTTGAACGTGCAAATTCAAAAAATGGAACAGCAACTTGATCGGGTCGGCACGGAAGTCGCCCGCCGTCGCCAAGCTGCTATCGAGGCAAGTCGCGACGTGCGGGTACTCGAAAAACTGCGTGCCCGCCGCCTGGGCGAGCACCGCGCGCACGAGGAGAAATCCGCGCAACGCGAACTGGATGAAATCGCCATTCGACGCACCGTCCGGAAGCGGGAGGGACACGATTCATGAAGAAGATATTCGGCCTGCTTGCATCCGCGTTCATGTACTTCTGCGTGGCAACCGTCATCAGCCTGGTCGCCGCGGGCACGGCGCTGTGGGCCAAGGGCGCGTTGGACGCCGATCGCATGTACCGCGTTCTCGCCGCGTTACATGGCCGTGACCTGCTCATGCTGCACGACAAACTGAACAGGGAAACCGACCCCGTCAAGAGCGAGCAACCGCCGTTCACCACCCAGCAAGAGGCATCGCTATTCAAGAGCCTCGATCTCGATCTGCGCGAAATCGCGATCAAGAACGGCGTGGCGGATTTGAGCCAGCTTCAACAAACCCTCCAGACGGAACAGACGCGTTTCACGGCGTTGACCCAATCATATGAACAACGCCTGGAACAGCTCGAGAAGAAGGAGCAGGCCAGTTCGCTTTCCGAACTGCAACGCACGCTGGAGTCGATGAAGCCGAAACAAGCGAAAGAGCAGCTCCTCAAGATGATCGACGATGACGCCATGATCGATGTCGTGGCCGTGTTTCGAAAAATGTCCAATGACACACGCAAGAAGATTCTCGCCGAATTCAAGGACAGCACGGACGCCGAACGGCTCTATGAAATCTTGAAGAATATCCGTGAGGGCGAGCCCCTGGCATCTGAGATCAAAGCGGCGCGAGAAAAACTCCAGCAGGTCGCCCCACGGGCCTCGACAACGGAAAAACCATGAACATCGGTACAACCATACGCCACGAATTCTGGACCGGCCGAGGGGCGCGTGACACGGAACCCGCGCGTTCCTCGTCGCGTTCCAACAACGACGGCCCCTTCGTCCAATTATTGTTGCACGGCAGGCGCGCCGACGCAGCCAAACCCCTGTCAAACCCGGGCGACCACGCGACGCCCACGCGACGCGAGTCGGCGGCGGACACGCCCGCCGCGGAACCCCCTGAAACCCGATCCACGTCCTCGGCCGAGTCGGACGCCGCATCCAATGCCGCCCCTGAATCACGATCCGACAGCAAGGCCGCTGACGACGGGGGCGACGTTGATAAGGACCGAAACGCTAGAGAAACAGCCAGCTCAACCACATCGTCAGCCGGCACCCAGCCAGCCACCGATCATGCCACGCAAACGTCACCAACCGAAACGGGACACACCGCGCCGGCTACCGATGAGGGTGCACAAGACAAGACGGGTCAAGTCGATCTGGCACCCGCGTCCGGCGGGCATGGCCCGGACGCGGAAACCGTCGGCGTGGCCGACCCCTCGCAACCAGCCGTCGTGCCGTCCGGCTCCGCCGCCACGGTCACCAATGACATCCCGCCAAACATGGACCAACTCAAAACAGCGAACCTCCAGTCCAAGCGGCAACCCGATCGACCCGCCGCCGCGTCCATGCCGGACGCCAACACGGATCGCGTCGCTTCGAAACGCGCGAAATCGCACGCGAAAAAACGGTCGAACGACCTGACCATGCAACGCGATGCGGCCATGGCAAAAGAACGTGGTACACCCGACACGCATCCGTCCGCAAGCCGGTCGGTCATCGATCTGCCGGCACCGAACACGACGCTCGGCACGGGCGTTCAAACGCACGGTGGCGGTCCCGATAATCTCACTACCGCACCGCCACAAGCCACGGGCCAGCAAGCCATGAACGCCACAAGCAGCGGGGGGCGAGCGGCACTATCCGAACAGCTTTTCGCGCAACATGCAGCACGTACCGAAGGCCCGCCGTCCGTCGGCCAAGCCGATCAGGTACGCCTGGTGCAACGCGTCGCCCGCGCGCTCCGGGTCGCGCCGCGGCACGGTGGCACCCTGCGTCTCCGGCTCCGACCTCCTGAACTCGGCGCGCTGCGCCTCGAAGTGACCATGGACAAGGGGCACCTGTCGGCCCGCGTGGAAGCGGACAACACGAATGCCCGCCATCTGCTGCTCGAAGCCTTGCCCCAATTGCGTGACCGGCTGGCTCAACAAGGCATTCGCATCGAACAATTCCATGTCGATGTCGGCCACCAAGGTACCGGCCAGACGCCCGATCAACCGCACGACCGATTGCCACGCCCGACCGCCTCGTCGCCGCCTGCCCGTCCGACGGCCGCGGCGAGCGGCCCGGACTCCGGAATACAAACTGTCACGCCGATCGTACTGTCGCCCGGAGAACTGAATGTCATCATCTAGCGGCGACC
>CAZSOG010000349.1:4264-5987 GCA_964607555.1 uncultured Pirellulaceae bacterium
GCGGCGACCATTGACGGTCGGCCCGCGCCATTTCCAAACAAGGACCATGCGACATGGATGCGATCTCTTCGATCCCGACCGCGGCCCAACAAAAGGCCACGAGCCAATTTGGGAAAAGTTTGAACGACGTCAATATTGACGACTTCATGAAACTGATGATCACGGAGCTGCAGAATCAAGATCCGTTGAATCCCATGGACAACAACGACATCTTGCAGCAGCTCAGCCAGATTCGAGACGTGAGCGCCACGGAACATCTAACCGACACATTGGACGCCGTGCTAATCGGTCAGAATCTGTCGACCGCTGGCGCCCTGATCGGCAAGGAAGTCAGCGCCTTGACCGATACGGGGTCGGAAGTCGCGGGCATCGTCGACCGGGTCTCCGTCGAGCCGGACAGTGGCGGCGGACAGCGCACGGTACGCATTCACATCGGATCGGAGTCCATCGACCTCAAGAATATACGGAACATCATCGACGCATCGTCATGACAGCACGCCGGTTGTCACGAAATCCGGCTGTGGAAGTGGGCTGGTCCCCGACACGCCGGGCAGCCGGACTTTGACAGGACGGTTTGAAGCACTGATCGGAATCGACGGCATGCGCCGCGATCTATTTGCATTCGTGATCGAAGTGATGCACGCTTCGATCGGGAGACTCCAGGAGGGGAAAATCCATGGGATTATCATCAGCACTCACGACAGCCCTGACCGGGCTGAACGCCGCGGAAACGCAAATCGATGTATCGGGCAACAACCTGGCCAACTCGCAAACCGTCGGGTTCAAGGCGTCCGACGTCGTCTTCGCCACGCAGTTCTTGCGTACATTGAGTCAGGGCTCGGCCCCCACGACCAACACCGGCGGGACCAATCCACGCCAATTCGGACTGGGGGTCAAAGTCGCCGGCGTCACGCCGGATTTCTCGCAAGGAACCATCGAGGTCAGCTCGAGCCCCTCGGACCTGGCGGTCCAGGGTGATGGATTCTTCATTGTCGAAGGGAGCCAGGGCGATCAGCTGTACACGCGGAACGGCGTCTTTACAACCAACTCCAGAAATGAGTTGGTTTCGACCACCGGATATCGCCTGCTCGGTTACGGCGTCGACGATTTCTATGAACTGCAGACGAACGAGACGACCCCGCTCACGATTCCACTCGGCTCGGCGGCCGCGGCACAGGCCACGCAAAACGTCTATCTCAACGGTAACTTGACACCGACCGGAGACGTGGCCGATACGGCGGGTGTGATTGGCAGCGACGTTTTGGGCGACGCGTCGGTCGACCAACCGGATGTCTCGGCAATGACCGTCGAATCGGCCCCAAAACCGGACGCGACAGGCAGCTCGGCGACCGAGGTTGCCGGGACCAACCCGACCTTCTTCGCCGGTGATCAGTACGAATACGTATTCACGTTTGCCGACGCGGCGGGCAACGAGACCTTGCCCTCGCAAACCGCCGTCGCGGTCAGCATCACCAGTGACGGCAATGACGTCACGCTGTCCAGCCTGCCGTCGATTCCCACCGACGGTTCGGGAACCCCGAAATACGACACCGTGAACGTCTATCGCCATCAACTCGGCCTGCCGGCCGGGGACCCCGATGCCGACTACCGCCTGGTCGGATCGGTCCCTGGCGCCACCCCGTCATTCACCGACAGTGGCAACGTGCCGGGCGCCAACTTGGACGATACCAGTTTGAACGGGATCTACAGCTATCTCGTGACG
>CAZSOG010000350.1:0-5965 GCA_964607555.1 uncultured Pirellulaceae bacterium
GACCGTATCGCGGACGTTCGGGCGGCCCTGGATCACGACAGTGGCCGTTGCATCGGCGCGCGCTTTGTCAGTCGATGCCGGGTTCGCGCGTGTCGTCGTGTCCGATGATCGTGATGCCGCGCCCGCCACGAAATGGGACATGGGAACCAGGTGACGACGCGGGACAGGCACATGGAACTCGACCAGCCGCCGCCGTGCCGCGGGCTTGGCCGCCGAGACGGCGCGGCCAACCTGCATGCGCAGGGCCCAGAGGTCTTGCGGTTTCAGCTGGTCGAATTGGACTCGGCCCGCGTCCTCGCCACCAGTGAACCCGGTCGATTCCCAGGTGCCGGCGAGATTCAGTTGCCGGCGAACGCGTTGCTGGACCGCCCAGCGCGGTTGTCCGGTTACCTGGGCCAACAGTGTCAGATACTCGACATCTTGTTGGCCGCGCCGATAGGCTTTCAAGCGGATGGAAGGTACCGGCTGCTTCCGACCGGCCGGCGCGCCACGATAAAAAAGTGATAACGTGTCGGCGTGCTTCCAGGATTCCGGGCGGCCGACCGTTTGCCAGGGGAGCACGCCGTCACAGCCGAGCGTCCACGCATCAACACACCACGCGGCCGGCTGCATGTTGCTCCTTTCGATCGGGTTCGTGGATCCGTATTCCAACACCACTTGCCCGAACGCCTTCTTACGGTCCATGACAAGCCGCTGATAGGGGCGCAAAGCGCGGCCGACGACCGCGTAGTCCAAAACGCCGTCCAACAGATCACGCTGCCACTGTGGCCGCGAGATGTCACAGCGGAACATCATTTGCACAGCGGGCGGTGTGCCGGCGAGCCCTTCGTGATAAAGCCCCCCGAACCAGCGCAGTGCCCAGAAATCCTGAAAGTGGGCCGGTTCGTCGAGGATCCAAGGCGAGCTGCCGCGCGACCAGCCGTTCTTCTTGAAGCTGCTCTTGTTGTTCAAGTAAATCTGGAAGATCGTATCGTGCCAGCCGTGGCCCGCAAAATGCTCGGCTATTTGGCGCGTCACTTCGATTTGCGTGCGACGATAGTCATCGGTGAATGCGCGATCGGCCCAGCGGTCCCCGTTGTAGTTCTTGTCGATCGGCAAGGGCCAGTTTTCGTGCAGCGGCAGGTAAAAACACTCCAACGGAACTCCCGCGCGTGGCAAGCCGCGAAACGCACTTCCGTCCAAATACGGGCCAAAACGGCGGTCCCAGTCGGTCCAATCGAGGTCGTGACCGTTCCATGTCGGCGCACATCCGGTGGCAATTGTGCCGCGCTGGGAATAGGGCAGACGGTTCAATACCGTGCGATGCACGTGCGCCAAGCGGTAGAAGTCACCTTCGTTGGGCGGTAGGCCATAGCAGTTCATTTCCGGCAGAAAACTCAAGTAGTCCGGCAGCGTGAAGTCCCAGACTTGTAGCGTCACGGCAATCTGCAGCGTTCCCGAGTCACTCTGTAACAGGAGTGCCCCATGACGCGTGCCGGCCGCCGTATCGTGCGGAACGTAGAGTTCGCACAGCAATGATGTATTGACCTGGTTCGGAATATGCTCGTCGGCGGGAGGTAGGTTCAACGGTTGGTCCAACGGCACGACCGGATCGGGCAGGGGGCCGTGTTCGGAGGCAACGCAGCGCAGCCGACCGAATGCGTAGGGCAGGGGAGGTTGCGTGTCGAGCGTGAGCGCGGCGCGCACCTGCCGGGCGCGGCCGTGCAGCAGGACCTGGAACGCGACGATCTCGTTCTTGGCGGCATGCAACTCGAGTGTTTTGCCGGTGGCGTTCCATAAATGGTTGGCGCGCAAATAGCCGGGCGTCTGCGGGGGGATCATTGCCCCGGAAACGGGATCAACTTTGTCCAATGGGTCGATGATCGCGACTTCCAAGTTGCCCAGCCGTGGCAGACGCGCCGTGGCGTTCGCCGTCGGCAGCGTCACGCGCCGGCCCGGTAGGTCCTTGGGCTGGAGCGCGGATACGCGCACGGTCAGACCCGCCGCCGCACTCGCGTTTCCCGCCCCGTCGACCGCGCGCACCGCGACGCGGACTTCCTGGCCGGCCGGCAATCCCAAGTCGCGCATGTGCATGCGCACTCGTTGCCCGGGCACGGACGCCAGCGGTACCAGGTACTGGGGCACTCGTTTGCCGTTGACCGTTACGAGGAATCCGACCGTGCCGGCTAAACCTTGGTCCCGTGGGACCACCCACTCAACCCACGCCTCGCCCGCCGGAAGGTCTTCCACGGCGCTCCGTAGCCCGGATGGCACCGACGGCGGTTGTGTGTCTGTCGGGCCAAGATGCACAACCAGATACGGCGCGAACATCCGGTGCTCGCGACTGTAGACGTACCGATTGGGAAACGGTCGAAACGTCACGCTCTCACCATGTCGCAGCAACTCGGTTCCCGTATCATCGAACAGCAGTAGCCCGAAACTGATCCCCGCGACATGGGACGCGATCACCGCCGGCTGGATCGCGATGTTCTGCCACCGGTTCGTGTCGGGAAGCGTCACATCGGTCGTGCTCCACCGCGTCCCGCCATTGCCCAACGTCACCGCCGTCAAGTCACTGCCGGGAAACGCCCAGGCTCCATCCGGATGCCGCCGCGACGCGAACGACGAAGAACCGGTCTGCGGCGCTGATCGGTCGGATGTGCCTTCGATCCAGGGCGCACTGATCCCACTCACCGTGACACGATGCAGAATCTCCGCGCCCTTGCCGTGCACATATAAACGCGCGTCCAGGATCACGTGGCCCCGAAGCGGCGCGGGATCGAAATCGATCAAGGACATTTCCTGATACGACTTGAGCTTCAAGGAACTGCTGCCGCCGAAGTTGTAGTCCGTTTCCCCTTTCGCACTGGAGACCCGTGTGTCATGCGTGACCGGCAGCCGCACCGCCCGACCCGGTTCGGCACCGCTGGCCTGTGGAGTGCCCCAACCGAGCCCCATGCATATAGAGCCCACGAACCAGAACAAGATAAAGAGTGAAAAGAGGCCGAAGTTGATCCAGAACTTGATCGGCGGCTCATCACGACGGACAATCCGACCATTGACTCTCATCTGTCCAGTGTCGAGTGAAACCAAATGTAAGACGAGCATGAGTCCTCCAAGGATCAAGAAACCGATCATTTTGATGGGAGGAGACGACCCCACGAGATATACCGTAAGTCCGAGCAGGAACCCCGCCATGATTAGAATTGCGTTGCGTGTCATGCCGACGCGTTTCCTGGACTTATTTCATTCGAGGTCCGTCCCGTCATGATAACACAAGATGACGTCGGCCTCCATTTCAAGCCGGGCGGGCAAGCTATTCGATCAGGTAACTTATTGCGTCGTCGCCGATGCCCAGCCGCAGGTCGACGTCGCGGTGGAGGGCGACGGGATCCGGATCGTATGAAAACTCGACGCGTACTTCGAATCGTTCGCCGGCGCGCACCGGCCGCGATGGAAAAGACATATAAGTCTGGGCCCAGTGGGTTTCCGGACTGAATGGTCCGGTGTCCAGCATGACGTTCGGGGAGAGGTCCGCTTCGAACCACAAACAGAATCCGTTCAACACACCGTCACGGACGGAGTCGAACCGGAGTTGACCTTCGAACCAGGCATCTTCCGCGGCGGCCGTTTTGAGATCGAGTTCCAGAAACGCTTGCCCGGGCGCCAGTACGGCAGCGCGTTCGATTCGGATCTGGATCGAGCGACCTTGGGACAGCTCGAGTTCTTGCAGGCTGCTGAAATCAAGACCGTGGATCGGCGCGCGCCAGAATCCCGGCCCTTCGCTGTGATAGAGAATCGGCTCGTCCAACGGTGCGATCAGCAGGCGGACTCCGGCGGGCAGCATGTGGCCGGTCGGTGCAAGGTTGTGATCACGCGCCGCCAGCACGGCGGGCAACATGCCTTCGGTATACGCGGCATTACCAAGCCACTCGCTGATGATCAGATCCACTTTCTGATCCAATTGCAATTCACTTGCCTGGCCACGAAAGACCTCGACCTGGTCCGAAAGGCCATTAGCGTTGACCAGATCGATCGCGGCGTCCGCGATGTCGGTCAAATCAACGGCATGGACATGGCGTGCGCCTGCTTTCGCGGCCAACATCGCCAGGATGCCGGTGCCGGTGCCCACGTCCAGCACGATGTAGCCCGGTTGCACGACTTCGCGAATGGCGGCGGCGAAAGCATTCGTGCGCGGACGGTCACTCACCATCCGTCGCTGCAGTTCGATGTCACCGTACGGTTTCAAATAGTTGTCCACACTGCGTACCAATCGTTCAAGGAGCTGAGAAAGAGCACACGAACAGATGGTCAGGTTGTCGGTCGGTCGCACGACTCCACCCGAGACGGGTAGTACGCCGAGTTTGGCCCAGTTCCCAAAGCTCAGGGAGATAACTGTTGCCGGCACGGGGCGTTCAAGAACACTGATCATCACGGGTAGACATTAACTCAAAACGGAGTTGTGTGATAGGTTCTTGGCGTGGCGCACAGGCGTGGGCGGCGCGCATAAGTTGAAACCCGGCGCGATTTCTGTCAGACTGATTGTGTTTTCCGTCATCGTTTGTCCGTGCATAAGCTACCAACGGAGAGTGTGCCATGCGCTACATACTGAGCCTCCTTCTGAAGCCCATTTCATCACCGAAGGATGTTACGGCATCGGCCCGAAACGACAGAAACACGAGACGCCGGAACTTTATCAACTCGAACAGGACCCGTCCGAGAAATACGATGTCGCCAGCTGGCATCCCGATGTTGTGCAGCGATTGAAAGAGCTGGCCGCGGCGCATATCAAGAGTATCAAACCAGTCGAGAATCAACTCACCAAGTAGACATCCATAAAACAAGGAGCCGTCCGCATGCGCAGAAGAACTTTTCTCCAGGCCACCAGTGCCAGTTTGGCGACACTATTGGCGCGACCCTTGTGGGCACTGCCAAGCGACAGCCGGTATCTCAAGACGATCGGTTTGCAACTGTACACGTTGCGGAATCAGTTGGCACAAGATGTACCAAAGACACTCCGAGCCGTGGCCGACGCGGGGTACTATCAGGTCGAAGCGATGAGTCTGGTCGGCGGTGAACGGGTCTTCACGGTCGCCCGCGACGTCGGTCTGAAGGTCACATCCGCCATGATGAACTGGCAGACGCTGGTCAGCCCCGGCGCGAGGGGAGTTCCCTCTTTTGCGGAGACGATGGAAGCCGCGGAAAAACAGAAACTCAGGTTCGTCGTCATTCCCTATGTCGGCAAGGGACACCGTGAAACGGCGGAGCAACTAAAGACACTCGCGGAGCGAGCGAATCGCGCGGGCGAAATATGCCGAAAAGCCAACATCCAACTCTGTTACCATAACCACTCGTTCGAGTTCGCGAAGTTGCCGAGCGGCCAACTTCGCTGGGACGTTCTGGTCAAGGAATTCGATCCGCATTTGGTGAAATTCGAGATGGATGTATTCTGGGTAACGATCGGTGGCATGGATGCGGTCAAGATGCTCAAGAACCTCAAGGGGCGCGTGGCCCAATTGCATCTCAAGGATCTGCTGAAAGGCACGCCGACGAATCACGATGAGTCGACCGTACCGAAGGATGCTTTCCAGGAGGTGGGCAACGGGATCATCGATTGGCCGGCGGTGCTTGCGGCGGCCGAACTGGCCGGCGTCACGCAGTGCCACGTGGAACAGGACCAGTCCCCCGACCCGATCGCCAGTATTGGCGAGAGTATCAGGAACCTGAAGGCGCTCTAGAAACCTAATGGGCGGAAATTCGATGATCTTGCGTCAAGTGTTTTGGGTCGAGTCTAGTCGATCGCATTGTTAGATTCTTAGTCTGCGGGATGCGCGCGCCGGGCGCGCATGTTTGCAAGCGAACAATGGGAGCGCTGCGGAACAAGGGCATACTCGCCTGCGGGTTGCGGGCCTGGCGCGTTAGGAGTTCGTACGCGGCGGGAGCGGCAGCGTGCGAAACAGACGCTCCACGCAGTCAAGCTGCGTGG
>CAZSOG010000351.1:0-5952 GCA_964607555.1 uncultured Pirellulaceae bacterium
ATCTGTTCAAGGACGAGTTCGGTGGTCAATACCCGTTGCCGGCAGGCACCGTGACGATCGCGACGCTTCTGAACAACGCCGGGTATGTCACCGGCGCGTTCGGTAAGTGGGGGCTGGGCCAGGTTGGCACCTCGGGAGATCCGCTGAGGCACGGCTTCAATCGGTTCTTCGGCTACAACTGCCAGCGCCACGCCCACAATCTGTTCCCCCGTTACCTTGTGGACGACGACACGCAACGGTTCCAGGAAGGTAACATGCGCGGGCTGACGGGAAAACAGTATGGTCCGCAAGTGATCGCCGATGAAATGCTCAAATTCATCCGCCAGAACCGGCAACGTCCGTTCTTCGTCTACTATCCGACGGTCGTGCCGCACCTGGCACTGCAGGTCCCGGACGAGGATCTCAAACAATACAAAGGCCGCTGGCCGGAGACGCCATACAACGGACGCTCGTACCTGCCGAACGCAACACCCCGCGCGACGTATGCCGCAATGATCTCATTCATGGATCGGCAGATCGGACGTTTGTTCGCGTTGCTCAAACAGTTGGGACTCGACGATAACACGATCGTTCTCTTTACGTCGGATAACGGCACGACCTATTTGAAAGGCCAAGTCGATTATGAGTTTTTTCGAAGCGTCGGCCCACTGCGGGGGCTCAAGGGCGCCGTTTATGAAGGTGGCATTCGCGAACCACTGATCGTCCGGTGGCCGGGCCATGTCCAGCCCCATACGGTTTCGGATCTCGTCTCCGCACACTACGACGCCATGGCCACGCTGGCCGATGTCGCGGGGCTCCCGAGCCCGCCTGACACCGATGGGATCAGTTACCTGCCAACACTGCTCGGCCACGGTGCAAAACAGAAAAAACATGATTATCTGTTCTGGGACTTCGCCGGTTACGGTGGGCAATTGGCGGTCCGGATGGGACGCTGGAAGGGCGTGAAACAGAACGTCAAGAAGAACCCCGATGTGGCACTCGAACTGTATGATCTGGATGCCGATGCCGGCGAACAGCACGATGTTGCTCCCGAACATCCCGATGTCGTCGCCAAAATCAATCAGATCATGCTCGACGGACGCACGCGCCCGGCCGAACAACGATTTCAGTTCGGGCATTATCGCGACTGATCGTCTAGCCAATGCGCCGGACCAGGAACTGGTGCCGTGCGTTGAACAGCCGCAGGTAGCTGAGTAACACAACGCCGACCGTGCCTAACGCGGTTGTCGACGCGATCATGAACATGATGACGATCTGATATTTAACCGCCTCGATCGGGTCCGTCCCCGCCAGTAACTGGCCCGTCATGAGCCCCGGCAGGCTGACCAGGCCGACGATCATCATCGTATTGATGATCGGGATCATGCCCATACGCACCGCCTGTCGAACCGGCGGTCGTGCTGCCTCCCAGCGCGTAGCGCCCAGTGCCAACGCCCCCTCCACCTCATCACGCCGGCTGACGAGGGATTCCGTGAACGCATTGAGGCCGACCGAGATGCCATTGAGCGTGTTGCCCAGCACCATGCCCATCAGGGGGATCGCGTATTGAGGACGCAACCAGTCCCCCGAGTGCCAATTGATGATCCACAAACCCAACGCCGTTGTCAGCCAGGACGCCGCCCATATGGAAATGAGCGTGTTCAGCCAGAGTCCCGGAAACGGACGTTTGTTGCGTTGTACCGCGGTCATGCCGGCGACGCCAGTCATCAACGCTAGAATTCCGACGACGATATACCAGCGATTGGCGTGAAAGACCCAGTCCAACACAAGCCCGACCAATAGCAACTGCCCGACGGTGCGGGCGGCCGCGATCAGCAGCGTTCGTTCCATTTGCAATTGCAAGAGTAATGAAATCGTGGCGTTGACCAAGATCAATAGCGTGATCAGGCCGACCTGGAAATAGGATAATTCAATATACGACGGCATGTCACGACTCCTCGTGCAAACGGCCAAACTCCATACGCAGAGACCGTGCTCCGACGCGCCTTGCCTGGTCACTGTCGTGCGTGACGACCAACAACGCACGCTTGGCCGACTGCTCCGCATGCCACTGGAGAACAAGTTCCTCGACCGCGCGCGTCGTGCGTTTGTCCAGGGCCGCCGTCGGCTCGTCCAATAACAAGACTTCCGGGTCAAGTTGCAGCGCACGCAAAATCGCGACGAGTTGGCATTCTCCTCCAGAAAGGTTTCTTGTCGACTGGTCCAGAAACTCAAGATCACGACCGAGTGCTGCCAGCCAACGCCCCATGCGCGCGGAATCAAAGCGTTTGGACCGGTGGACGCGAAACGCGAACGGCACACGCAGTACGTCAGCTACCGTGCCTTCGGCCAACGGCGTGCGCTGGTGCAGATAGAGTACGTGCCCGCGGAAAACCGGTATGCGGTCGTTCGGCACGGCGGCGCCGTGCCACAGAACCTCGCCACCGTCCAACGGGTCCAACAGGCTTAACGCGCGCAACAGCACCGTTTTGCCCCCGCCCGATGGACCGACGATCGTCACGCGGTCACCAGCGTTCACCGACACCGAAACATCGCGGATGAGCCAGTCGGTGCCCGCGTCGTGGCGGCGGCTGATCGCCCGTGCTTCAAGGATCGTGGAGTGTCGTGTCATGGTTACGTGGGTACCGCGAGATGCGGGTGGCCCGCAATCCAAAAGGGAGTGCGCCTAGGCTGTTGAGTTGCCGACCGGCCGCCAGTACGTCATCGAATTCCACCGTGGCGGGTCGTTCGGCAACGCACGCTACGGCATGAGTGAAGGCCTTTTCTGGTTCAAGCGCACGGAACACGGTTGGGAGCTGTATAACGGTCCCTACACCGAGCCGAAATCAAGCACGCAGCCCGACTCGATACCTCGAAACGAATGGTAGTTCGTGGCGGTCGACGGTTGCGACCCCGGGCCCGCATGAATTGAATTGTGCCGGCCCGGGGTGTTTTTCATTGCACAGCGCTTCTATCGTTTCGGTAGGTAGAGACGCACCTCGGGGTGCATTGTGTAGAGCAGATGCCGGGTACCGTCGGGTACGAGTATCCCACTGCTCATGTTCTCGCCGACGATCGGGTTTGCCGCGTACTTGTGCCAGTGGATCAGGTCCTCGGATACGGCGACATTGGTTGACCAGAGTGACCAGTTCTTATGCGCGGTGCCGTGGTAGTAACCATAGTATTTTCCGCGGTACTTGATTACTTGGTTCATGGCGATTCCAAAGCGATCGTAGTGTTCGGGGCCCGGGGCGAGCACGGGTTCATCCTGCACGTTTTTCCAGGTTTTTCGATCGGTGGACGCGGCGAGCCAGACCCCTGCGTCATTCCGTTCGTAAAACAAGAACCATGTGTCGTCCGTAATCAATACGGTTGGCGTACCGTACGGTCCGGCAGCGATCGGTTGTCCGTTCGTGCGTCGAATATCCAGGTCGCCCACGTCCCGCCAGTGGACTCGATCGGTCGACACCAGCTGGTGTGCGATGTCGCCTTTTCCTTCGGCGAACATATAGTAAGTGCCGTGCCACTTAACCACGAAAACGTCTTCAACCCAGCGTTTCGTATAGATTGGATTATGCGCGTCGCGTGTCCAGTGGATGCCGTCGTTGGACGTTGCGAGTCCCAATCGTTTGACATTGTCTTTGGCGGGATTATAGCCGGTGTACCAGAGGTAATACACGCCGTTTTCGCGCAGGATGAAACCGCGTTCGCGGATCTTCGCGTCCCACGCATTGTCGCCGGCCCCCGTAAAAAGAGGGTTGGCGGGCGAAGGTTGAAATTCGACCAGCTGTTGCGGAAACATGGCGGCGGATGTTGCACCCGCGGCCGCGCGCTGTGTGGACTGCTGGGACCACGCCCGTCCGGTCGGCATCATGCCGCTTGCGATCAGAAGGGCCGTCGTGAAGCCGGTTGCGAAACGAATCTTCATGGGAATCGGGCCTTTCGTGCTTGGTGCGATCGACGCTGCAATGCGTGGCGACAGATCTTAGAACCGGTCACAAAACTGCTTCGGCAGAGTATTTATTCGCTTCTTCGACGGACGTGGACGTCCATCGCACATGTTTGAAACCAGGTTTGGGACAGGTTTCTATTATGCAGGTCCGATCCGACCCAAGCTAGTGCGGTACCTTGGATTGACTTACCGTCACCAGCTGGTCGGTGGAGAGGTCGTGCAGCCATGTCGTGCCGGCGCCATACCAGTGGATCTCGATCTGATCAACGTGAGTATGCGCGCCGAGTCCAAAATGGAGACGCCCTCCCCAGTGGCTCTGATACCCGCGTCCCGCATGCACTTCGTCGACCAGGACCAGGTCACCCGCCGTCACGCGGACTCGAGTCCCCACGGCGCTGCGATTGGTATCGCACCCGTGCAGGCGCAGCTGCAGCCAGTGGCGTTTGCTTCCGTTTTCTTGCAGACGATTCTTCAGGACCGTGGCCCGCTGGCGGGAATTGAGCACGACGATATCCAGATCACCGTCGTTATCCAGGTCGTCCACGGCCACGCCGCGACTGCTGTGCCGCCCCTGCAGCCCGGAACCGCATTTTGCCGATATGTCAACAAATCGCGCAGTCCCCGTCTCGATCAGGAGGTTTCTTAATACCAGATTGGGTATCCGATATGCCGAGTTCGCGTCGCGATCGTCCAGGTGTCCACGGGCGATGAACAGATCGCGATCGCCATCGTTGTCCAGATCGGCCAGGCAGCAACCCCAAGTTACGCTGGCGGTAGTTCCCAGCCCGGCGCCCGCCAAACGCGTCACGTCCTGGAACATGCCGCGGCCCAGGTTTCGGTAAAGCGTGGCCAACTCGCCTTGATAGGCCGTGACGAACAAGTCGAGTCGGCCATCATTATCGAAATCCCCGCAATCGGCGCCCATGCTGCCGTGTGCCGACCCGGTATCGTCGTACGCGGCACCACTGAAAATTCCGACCTCGTCGAACTTTCCGGTACCGTCATTTCGGTAAAGGAAGTTCGCCATCTCGTCGTTCGCCACGTAGATGTCCGTGTCGCCGTCGCCGTCGAAGTCGCCGGCCACAGCGCCCATCCCGGTGCCCGGTTTCACGGTAACGCCACACTGGCGACTGACATCATCCCAAGTGCCATCACCCCGGTTGCGAAACATCGAGTTCGTTTCCTGGGGATAGTCCAACGGGCCGGGATAAACCACGCGGCCCAACCGCGTGGGCGCCCGATGGCTGTTTTGTGAGAACCGCACATAGTTTGCGGCGAACAAATCGAGATATCCATCCGTGTCACGGTCAAGAAAACAGACGCCCGCGCCAACGCGCTCCGCGCCGCCCACGCCGGCCTGTGCGGTCGCGTCGAAAAACGTTCCGTCGCCGTTGTTGCGGTACAGTCGGTTGGGTCCGTAGTTGTTCAAGTAGACGTCGGGATACCCATCATTGTCGTAGTCGGCGACGGCAATTCCCAGGCCGAACCCCGTGCAGCCGATACCGGCTGCGGCGGTCACGTCCTGGAATCGCAGTTGGCCCAAGTTGCGGTACAGCGCGTCGTGCGGCGCGTCACCCGCCGCGGTTAGCGGCAGTGGCGCGCCGTTGCAGAAGTAGATGTCGGTCAGGCCGTCACCGTCATAATCGAATAACGCGAGTCCGCAACTGACCGTCTCCATGATGTAACGCCGTCCCGAGCTACCGTCCGTGTGCACGAACCGAACACCCGCGGCGCGCGTCCAATCCACAAGCTCGAGGAACTGCGGGCGCCAATCTCGTCCGGCGGCGTCGTGTTTCGATTGCGGCGTCGGCCGAGGTACCACGCGCGGGCTGAGCGACGGTTGTTTCGCGCAGCCCACGAGCAGGCCGAAGCCGAGCAGCACGCCATGGGTTAATGCGACATGCCTTGCCATCCGCGGTCGATTCATGGTCATGGTTTCGGGGATGCCTGTGACGCCAACTGTCGATGTCTGGACGCGCCGGCACTGTCTCCGATCCGCTCAAAATAGGCGGCCAGGGCAC
>CAZSOG010000352.1:0-5939 GCA_964607555.1 uncultured Pirellulaceae bacterium
CACTGGCTCCACCCAGACAAGACCAGCTGGGTGGGGGCCGGATACCGACAAGCCAAGCATTGACAAACCAATCGCGAAAAAAAGTGGCGCTGTCCAACTAAGTTCGCGCTTGATTTGATTTCGCATCGCGCCACGATCTATTGTGGTTATCCTTCTTGGGTGGTATTATGGAGGCCACACCGCGACAGTACACACCATTTACTTCCTCGGCGCGAAGGCAGGGAATGTTCTGCCGTGGGCGTTGATACGAAACGTGTTCGGCGGCAGTTGCCAAGCAATGACCTCACGCTTGGCCTTATTTAGCCAAGCACACGGCCACTACCTTTCGAACGGCGCGCGTCGCTCTCAAAAAAAGACAGCAAGTGTACGGAAATCCGGAGAACAAGTTCGAGTTTCCGTGGTTAAATGGTTGTCGTAATGTCATGTCCGGTCTTGAACATGGTACGATGGACTTTCCGGTCGGTCGCGGAAGTGGATTATTATCTTGCCGGGCCAGTCTTGTTAAAGCCTCCAGGACATCGATGGGGCAACTATCGTTTTTTGGGTGTTTTCACGAATTCACATGATTTGGGAGAAATTGCATGAGAAGGAGAAAGGGGTTCACTCTAGTGGAATTGCTGGTGGTGATCGCCATCATCGGCATCCTTGTCGCACTGCTGCTGCCGGCCGTGCAAGCCGCGCGCGAGGCCGCGCGTCGGATGCAGTGCACGAATAACCTGAAGCAGCTGGGCCTTGCCGTGCATAACTTCCACGACACGTTCAAGATGTTTCCCTCGGCCTCGCATCAACCGGGTTTCAAAGATCCCGTATACAATGATTGGCGCGATGGCCGCGATCGCTGGAGCTATTTGTGCGTGCTGCTTCCTTATGTGGAGCAAACGGCAATGTACGAGGAGCTCGTGTCGAATCATGTCGGTAGGACGCGGCCGTGGAGTGGGAACAACTTGATGCGCACCAAGGTATCCACGTTCTTGTGCCCTTCTGACAGTGGCGGTGATACGAAAGGCAATACGCTGGCACGCAACAGTTACCACTGCAATCGGGGCGACTATTGGCTGGACTGGAACTGGTGGGAGTGCCGTGGTGTGATGGGCAACGGCGAGCGTTTGACACTCAATTTTTCGGCGATTCGGGACGGAACGAGTAATACGATGCTGATATCCGAATGCATTATCGGAGTGCCTGGTACCAGGAAGGTCGGCCAGGCCTTCGCACGCGATGTGGGCGTCAGCAACGGCGATCCGCCGGCAATATGCGCCGCGCGCGAGGGACCGAATAATGAGCTGCTCGGCACGCTCCAATCTCCCAGCTGGTTGTGCGGCTGGCGGTGGGCTGACGCCATTTCAACTTATACACAGTGGCATCCGGTCCTGCCTCCGAACGCCCCGACGTGTGGCAACCACGGTGAAAGCTGGGCCCTCATCACGGCAAGCAGTTACCATCCGGGCGGCGTGAATGTGGTCTTCTGCGATGGCTCGGTCCATTTCATCAGCGAGACGATTAACGCGGGAGATCCCACGCTGAGCCCGCGCGACTTCGCGCCCGATCCGAATCGACCCCAGGATTATTTGGGCCCGTCACTTTGGGGTGTGTGGGGCGCGCTCGGTTCGTCGCGATCGAGTGAATCCGTATCGATACCGTAGTAGCCGCCGGAGCATGCGAGTAACCCGACGAGTGGAAACGGTTTCATTGGGGAGGGCGAGCTGTCGTCCTGCCCTGACTTTAGCGAAGAGATGGGAGGAGAAATGCATCGATTGATTCGCTGCTATTCAGTCTGCGTCCTTTGGGCTTGTGCGGCCGCCCTGGCCGGCTGTTCGAAGACGCCGACGGTTGATACGGTACCCGTGGAGGGTGTTGTGACGCTCGACGGAAAACCGGTGCCCGGAGCAACGGTGATGTTTGTTCCGGTGACCAAGGGGCAAGGCATGTCCGCCAACGGTTTTACCGACGAGCAGGGTGTCTACAAACTGACGGCGGTAGCCACCGGCGACAAGGTGGCGGAAGCCGGCGCCGGTACGCTTCCGGGCGAGTACTATGTCGCGGTCGTCAAGGCCGAGACGGACACGCCCTTGACGCAGGAAGAAGCGGAAGAAAAGGGCGTTAAATACAAACCGCCCTCGGTCAGCAAGGGGCCGGCACAGAAATTTCTGGTACCGGCCAAGTACAAGATCCCGCAGACGTCGGGCCTGAAAGCCACGGTCAAGAAGGGGGAGAACAAGATCCCGCTGGAATTGACGTCGAAATAGGGCAAGGAGCCGTCCCAGAAATCACGGTCCGCGTGTACGCTGGACTTCCAAATCCGTCGAGGAAGCGGATAGATGCCCCCGACCGGTGGTTTTGTGACAGCCTTCCAGCGTCGGCGACTGCCTATTCGATTGGTCCAACACCAGTCTCTCTCTTGCGGAGAGGCTGGTGTTTTTTTGGCCGGTGGTCAATTACTATTGCATTTGTTGAAGGCTTGGTTTTGGATAGCTGAACTTGGCCATTGCGGATCAATCAGGCCTGGGTGTCAAATAAGTGACACGCTTCCACGGCGGACTGCCGGTAGAACAAACTGAAACGGCGACGGACGGTCGCGTGTTAATCGCCGGGGGCCCGTTGATTTCAGCGCGTTTTTCCGGATTATTTTCGTTGTGCTTCGTGAGAAAACCAGCATGCCGCGAAAACCAGAATCCCGCCAGCGCGCTGCCCGACCATCGACCAGCGATTCGCTCTGGGCACGGCGCAATCAGACACGTACGACACGGCTCTTGTTGCTGCTGGTCGTCGTGGCCGTCGCGCTGACCGCACTCGGTTTCTATTGGTGGGCCAATGAAGCACGGCACGGCCGGCCCCGAAACGGCGCGGCTGATGTGCAGCCCGTTCCGCTGGGCGCGCCTCCCGTCGATCCCATTGCCGTGCTCCGATTGCCTCGCAAGTTGCCGCCAACGGTCGACGGCTATAAGACCGAGTTGCGGTTCATCGGGAAGCGATTGTTGGAGTCGCTGCCGGACCGACCGGAAGCACACGTACAGATGGCATTGATTTGGTTGGACCTGGGGCAGGATCAAAAAGCTCTGGATAGCTGGCGTGATGTTCTCACCCTGGCCCCCACGTTCGCGCTCGCGCATCTTGGCATTGGCACGATCCTGGCCGACCGCGGCGAGAACGACAAGGCCATTGGACCGCTGCGCGCGGCGATCAAACTGCAACCTGCGTTGGAGAACACCTATCGTTTGTTGACCGAGGTCTTGTTGCGTCAGGGAAAGGCGGATGAAGCATTGACGGTCGCCCAGGCGTGCGTGCAGCGGTTTCCAAGCGTCTGCGACAACCAGTTTTGGCTGGGCCAATGTTACCTCCAGTTGAAGGACTATCAGCAGGCGCGCCGTTGTCACGAGGAGGCCGTCCGGCTCGATCCTTCCTGGACACTTTCGTATTATCCGTTGGCCTTAGCCTGCGCCCGATTGGGCAAGACCGAGGATGCCGCACGCTACCGGGCCCGCTTCGCGGCCTTGAAGGCCGGCGATCTGCAAGCAGATCGCGAACAGACCAAGGCCTATGACGATCTGTCGGTACAAAGGAAAGTCCTTGTCAAGCGGCACTTCGTCGCCGGCTCGCTGCAGTTGCGATTCGGCAATCCCCGGCGGGCGGAAGCTCATTGGCTGCGCGCCGCCGCCATCGCACCGGACGATACGATATCGCGCAAGGCGCTCGTCGCACTTTACCAACAGCAATCCCGAGTCGGTGGCGAGCTGCGGATTTTGGTGGACTTAATTCGCTTGGAACCCGACAATCCGAGCTACCCACTCCGTAAGGGCCGGTTGCTGAGTCTCCGGGCTGAATGGCACGCGGCGGAATCCACATTGGCCGGCGTGGTCCAGCGGTGGCCCGATTCGGCGGAAGCTCATTTGCGATTGGCACAGTTGTATTTGAGATCCGGCGCCGATTGGACGGCTGCCGAGACCCACGCGGAAAAAGCGGTCAGCTTGCGTAAGTCGTCCGGAAGCTTGCAGCTCTTGGCCGCGATTCGAGCGCAACGTGGCGACTTGCCAGGGGCCCGTTCGGCACTACGGCAAGCACGAAATATCGACCCGGAGAACCAGGAAGTACAGCATGCCTACGAACAACTTCGCGGCGCTCGTTGAGCGGCGATTACGATGGAGCGGTTTCCTGGCGCTCGTCATCGGGGCGATTGTGACGCTGGCGGGCCGGTCGCCGGCGGCCGCCCCCGAAAACGACTCGTGCCCAATCCAGATGACCAACGTTACCGAGGCGACGGGAATCACCTTCCGACATACCGACTGCAGTAGCGGCCGGCGCTATATCGTGGAGACGCTTACGGCCGGAGTGGCGCTGTTCGACTATGACGGCGATGGTGCCGTGGATATTTATTTCCTCAACGGCGCCCCGACCCCCGGATACCACGCGGAGAAGATACCTCGCAACGCCCTGTATCGCAATGACGGCAACTGGCATTTCACTGATGTGACGGATCAGGCCGGCGTGGGAGATACGGGCTTTGGATTGGGTGTTGCCGTCGCGGATTATAACAACGATGGCGCGCTCGATCTTTACGTGAATAATTTTGGCCCCAACGTGCTTTATCAAAACAACGGAGACGGCACGTTTCGCGACGTTATCGCCTCGGCCGGTGTCGGCGCCGGCAACCTCACCGGCGCGGGCGCTTGTTTTCTGGATATCGACGGCGATGGCGACGCCGACCTCTATTGTGCCAACTACATCGATTTCACCTACCAGAATCACGTGCAGCCGATGGTGGCCGGGTTCCCGCGCTATGCCGGTCCAAAAGACTTTAAGGCGGTACCCGACACGCTGTTCCGCAATAACGGCGACGGCACTTTTACCGATATCAGCGACTCGTCGGGGATCGGTCGCCATGCTGGCACGGGGATGGGCATGGTCTGTTTGGACTACGACAACGACGGCGATACGGATGTCGCCGTGTTGAACGACGTGAGCGGTAATTTTCTGTTTCAAAATGACGGTACCGGACATTTTCAGGAAGTCGGTCTCTTGTCGGGGATCGCCTTTAATGTCGACGGTACGGAACTCGGAAGCATGGGATTCGACTGCGCCGACTATGACAATGACGGCTGGATTGACTTGTTCCAGACGGCCTATGCAAAGGAATTGCCCGCCCTGTATCACAACTGTGGAGGCGCGTTCTTTGAAGATGTCACGCGCGCCGCCGGCGCCGGTGTCTACACCTACCCGCACGTCAACTGGGGCGTTAATTTTGCCGACTTCGACAATGACGGTGATCGGGATTTGTTCATCGCCAACGGCCATCTCCAGGACAATGTGCAGCTGTACGACGGTTCCACGAGCTTCGCGGTCCGCAATACACTGCTCATGAACACCGGCGATGGGAAATTCCAGGATGTCTCCAGGGTGTGCGGCAACGGCCTATCGGTGAAGAAATCAAGTCGAGGCTCGGCGGTGGACGACCTGGACCGCGATGGCGACGTCGACCTGGTTGTGTTGAATTCGCGCGAATCACCCACCGTGCTCCGCAACGATTCCGAAACCGGTCACCATTGGATCGGCATCCGACTGGTTGGAACGCGCGCCACGCGTGATGGCGTCGGCGCCCATGTCCGTGTTTTCGTCGGCGATCGCGTACAACTCGACGAAGTCCACAGCGGTCGCGGCTATCAAAGCCACTGTGGGCTCCAGTTACACTTTGGCCTGGGGAACCACGATCACGTGGACCGCATCGAAGTGCGCTGGATCGGCGGTGGCCGGGAGACCTTCCACGGCACGCCCATTGATCAGGTGGTGACATTGATCGAGGGCCATGGAACCGCGGCTCCCGCGCCGTAGCCGTTCACGGCCTCCGGCCGAGAACGGCTGCTCTTAATCTTAATCTTAATCTTACTCTTAATCTTAGGAACCGCGTCAAAATAAGTTACCGTTTTTCCAAAACCGATGCGCATGTG
>CAZSOG010000353.1:0-5926 GCA_964607555.1 uncultured Pirellulaceae bacterium
CAAGCCGTCACGGCCCCGGGGATCCGTCCGTTGGTTGGAGGCAACGCCTCGTTAGCCCTTATGGGCCGGAATTCGTTGCATTTGAGTCAAGTTCTTGCATCGAGAACCACGCATAGTTTGTGGACGGGGTGCCGACGGACAAGGATGTCCATCGTACGCGGCACCCCGAACACGGTCGGACACTTGGCTGCGGCCGCGTAGGGATCCCTCCGTTGGTTGGAGGCAACGCCTCGTTGGATTCTTAGAACGTGTAACAAAACTCAGGTTCCAAGATGTACGATGGACGTCCACGTCCGTCGAAGAAGCGGATAATAACGCTGCCGAAGCAGTTTTGTTCGAGTCTCTTAGTAACGGTTCATGACAGCCGCCATCAAGCATCACTTTTCGCCTCGGATCATGTCGAGCACGCGCAGACCCTATTTGCGGAACTGGCGATCGAGGAGGCGGTAGTTGATGGCCTCGGAAAGGTGCGCCGGGTGGATCCGGTCGGATGACTCGAGATCGGCGATGGTGCGGGCGACACGCAGGATCTTGTCATGTGCGCGTGCGCTCAGGCCCAATTCGTTGACGCTCGACTTGAGCATCTCCAGGCACTCGGTATCGAGATGGCACTGCGTGCGGATATAGCGTGGTGCCATATGTGCGTTGGACCGTGTGCGGGTCCCCCGGAAACGCGCCATTTGCCGGTTCCGCGCGGCGACCACCTGGCCGCGCATTTCCGCGCTGCTCGTGCCGGGGCGGCGACTTGCCAGCTCCTTGAACGGCACGGCCGGCACCTCGATGTGGATGTCGATGCGGTCCAGCAACGGCCCGCTGATCTTCGCCATGTACCGTTCCACCTGAGTTGGCGTGCACTGACAGTTACGCCGCGGATCCGTCCGAAACCCGCACGGGCACGGATTCAACGCGGCAATCAACATGAACTCGGCTGGAAACGTTGTCGAGGCCAGCGCCCGCGAAATCGTCACCACGCCGTCCTCCAAAGGTTGACGCAACACCTCGAGCGTGCGCCGGTTGAACTCGGGCAGCTCATCAAGAAACAAAACGCCGTGGTGCGACAGACTGATTTCTCCGGGAACCGGCGTGCTGCCGCCACCGACGAGTCCCGCGTCGCTGATCGTGTGGTGCGGCGCGCGGAAGGGACGCCGTGCCAGCAATGGCTCGCCCGGCCGTAACCGCCCGAGCACGCTGTAGACGCGGGTCGTCTCGATCGATTCCGTCGCGGTTAACGGTGGGAGAATCGTCGGCAGACGCTTGGCCAGCATCGTCTTGCCGGACCCCGGCGGACCTAGCATCAATAAGTTGTGGGAACCGGCCGCCGCAATGATCAACGCACGCTTTGCCATCTCCTGACCGCGAACATCCGCGAAATCGTCGTCGTAATTCGATAACTGCGTAAAAAGCTCGTTCAGACGCGATGGGGCCGGATCCAGCTCCAGGTGTCCGGCGAGAAAAGCGACCGCTTCCGCCAATGACCGTACCGGAATGATCTCCAGATGCTCCACCACGGCCGCCTCCGACGCGTTGGCAACCGGGACCAGCAATCCGCGTAAACGATCCTGTTTTGCCGCGGAAATCGCCATGGATAGAGCACCTTTTACCGGGCGCGTCTGGCCTTCTAACGACAGCTCGCCAACAACCGCGTACCGATCCAATCGGTCCGATTCGAATTGTGCACTTGCCGCCAGCATGCCAAGTGTGATCGGTAGATCAAAGGATGCGGCCTGTTTGGGGAGTTCGGCTGGGGCCAAATTAATTACCACTCGATCGTAGGGGCGGGTGTAACCCGAGTTGACGATGGCTCGGGAGAGCCGCGGAATACTCTCGCGAACCGCGGCTTCAGGCAGACCGACCAGTTTTGTGCTCGGCTGGTTCGTTGCCGATACATCGACCTCGGCGACGACGGGCACCGCTTCGATGCCGAGCAATGAGAACGTTTGGAGTTTCGCGAACATGGTGTTTCGCTTTCTGTGAAGTGTGAAGGGGTGGATAATATGATGTTCCCGGCGATCGAACCCGACAGTGGGCACTTGGGGACGTGGCCCGAACTGGCCTGGAACGTCCGCGATTCTTGAGGTAACCAACCGGCCCTCTACTTACGGAGATCGCAATCCAGGCCTCCAACCCATCAAAAAGGAGCAAAAAACTTTGTGCCGGCCTGAACTGGGTGTATTTGACTTGGGTGATCTGGCGTTGTATCGTGTGGGTCGACTCCGTTCTCAATGCACACCTATCCGAGGAATTCGCCATGTGTCACCGATTTCTCCTACCGCTACTATGTCTGAGCTTATGCCCGGTCCTCGCCCAGGCTGCCGGACCTGACAAGACGATTTCGATGTTTGACGGCAAGACACTTGCGGGCTGGGACGGCGATCCGCGGTTCTGGAGCGTGAAGGACGGTGCGATCACCGGCGAGACCACGGTGGACAATCCGACCGAGCACAACACGTTTCTCATCTGGCGTGCGGGCACGCCCAGTGATTTCGAGTTAGAAGCCGACTTTCGATTGGTAGCTCACAATTCGGGCATCCAGTACCGGAGTCGCGAAGTTGCGAAATGGGTCATGTCGGGATACCAGGCCGATTTCGATGCGACGGGGAAGTACACGGGGATCCTCTATGAGGAAAAAGCGCGCGGAATTCTGGCCTTGCGCGGCCAGAAAGTCGTGATTGACGCGGACGGCAAACGCCGCGTCGTCGGCAAGACGTGCGACGAGAAGGAAGTTCTGGCTTCGATCAAGAACGGTGGCTGGAACCATTACCGGATCGTTGCCAAGGGCAACCACCTGCTCCACCAGGTGAACGGCTTTACCACGGTCGACGTGACGGACAATCAGGTGGAAAAACGCAGCATGAAGGGTCTGATCGCGTTCCAGATCCATCAAGGCAAGCCGATGCAGGTGCAGTTCAAGAACATCGTTTTGAAACCGCTGGCGAACTCGACACCGGAGAGTATCTCGTTGTTCAACGGTAAGGACCTAAGCGGCTGGTCGTTTCAAACGGACGCCAAGGATGTGCGGATGGAGGACGTCTGGTCGGTCAAGGATGGGATTCTCTGTTGCACGGGCCGGCCGGCCGGATATCTGCGCACGGCCAGCGATGACTACCACGACTACATGGTACACGTCGAGTGGCGCTGGCCGGGCAAGGGTGGGAACAATGGCGTGCTGGTCCACGCATCGAGTCCACACGCGCTCGGCGTATGGCCCAAATCGATCGAGGTACAGCTCGCATCGCAAAATGCGGGCGATTTTTGGGTCATCGGCACGGAACTCGATGTCGAAAATGAAGCACAACGCAAAAAAGGCCGGCGGCATCTGAACCTGACTGATGATTCGGAAAAGCCGCTCGGTCAATGGAACGTCATGGAAATCACGTGCCGCGGCGACGAAGTCATGGTCACGGTGAATGGTGACCTGGTCAACCACGCGACCCACTGCAACGTCACGAAGGGGGCCATTTGTCTGCAGTCGGAGGGCACGCCCATTGAGTTTCGCAAGGTCGAGCTGACACCGCTCAAGTAGCGTGCCACGGGCTCGTCTCTTGACCCGAATGATGGGGATTACTTATCGAGTTGTTTTTCCGCGGCGGCGATGACGTCGGCGATGGAGACCGGGCAACCGCCTTCGCGTTTGCTCACGTCAGCCGCCTGCATGAACGCGAAGATCTCGATCGTTTCCTCGGCGCTGACGGGCGCTTTGCCGCTCTTGAAGAACTTGCAGATCTGCACAACGAGCGGTTCATAACCGTCGTAGTCGCCCATGACCATGGTCTTCTTTTCGCCATAGACCGTGGCACCATAGTTATGCGGTTTGCTGCGCCGACCTCGAAATGTGCCAACGCGACCATCCTTCCACACGCCGACGACCAATTCCGTACTGTCCGTTTGGACGCGCGTGACCTGCCGGCAACCGGTCCCCATGACCGTAAACAGCGTTTCGACACCATGAACTCCATACCAGAAGAGGTCCGGATGATGCTCTTCGAGCGAGCATGGACTGAATGCCGCGCAACCGGTAATCTTGCCGACCGGGGAATCCGTGCGCAGCGCCTGCATACCCTTGCCATAGCGCAGCGACGAGCTTGAAAAGCAGGGCACGCCGGCCGCTTTGGCCAACCGAAAAATCTCAATCACATCGGCCAGCGAGCCAGCCATGGGCTTATCGATAAACAGCGGCTTGCCGGCGGCGATGACTGGCCGGGCCTGCTTAAGATGTGGGCGACCATCAACACTCTCCAACAGGACGACATCAACTTTCGTCAATAGTTGGTCGATCGAGTCACAAATCGTGACACCCATGCCGCGAAGCTGCTCGGTATACTTCCCCACGCGGTCGCGACTCGACGGGATATCGGGACTGCCGCCGGGATAGCCGGCGACGACGACCACATCGGCCAGATCCCCCTTGGCGTCCGGAGCATTCAACACCTTCGTGAATGCGATCACGTGTGATGTGTCCAAACCTATGATCCCGGCACGCAGCGGCTTCTTCGTCTGCTGGCCCGACACCGGAGTAACCGAACAAGCCAGTGCGACCAAACATCCAACACCAAAGAACAGTGAACGACGCATCATGATGACATCCTCTCCACGGAACACGAAAGGGCGATACCATTTCCATCAAGAACTTGAAAGGCTGATGAATGTACTGTTTCTACGCCAGCGTTCACGGGAATGCAAGAGGGACGGATTCATTCGTCCGGAAAATCCCGTAGAATGAATGGTTTGCTCGACGCGTTGGAGTTTTCGCGGATCGCATCGCACGAACAGACGACACATGTCCGTTACGAGAAAAGAAATCGATGCCCTGCGGCAGGCGGTTGCAACTCGTTTTGATGTTGCGCCGGCGGCTGTTCGCACGGTCTTCGCGCCCTATCGGATCTGTCCGCTTGGAGCGCACATCGACCATCAGCTCGGCCCGGTCACGTCGTTGGCGATCGACCGTGGTGTCCTGTTGGCGTATGCATCGTCCGAATCACGGCGCATGCATCTTGCAAGTCGAGATTTTCCGGGCGAGGTCTGCTTTTGTTTGGACCATGTACCGAACCGCCGCCGCGGTGACTGGGGCAATTTTCCACGCGGTGCCGTACGCGCGCTGACGGACCGTTATGATCTCGATTCGGGGATCGTCGGTATCACGGCCGGACGGCTCGATGGTGGCGGCTTGAGCTCCTCGGCGGCGATCGGTGTTGCGTTGTTGCTCGCCTTGGAGGATGTCAACGCGCTGCATGTTTCACCGACCGAGAACATTCGCCTGCACAGCCGCATTGAGAACGACTACCTGGGCATGCGGATCGGTGTTTTGGACCAGGCCTCCATTCTGTTGGCTCGGCGTGGCCGACTGACGCGCATCCAGTGCGCGACGCTGGCACATGACTGGATCGCGTATCCACCAGCCGGCCCTCCGTTTTCGATTCTGCTCGCTTTTTCAGGCCTGAAGCAAGCGCTGACCGCTACCGACTACAACCAGCGCGTGACGGAATGTCGCGGGGCGGCGCGGGCCCTGTTGCGTGCCTCCGGACGCCCTGGCCAAACGCCCCAGCTGGGCAATGTGCGGGCTGATGAATACGCTGCGTATCGCGACCAGCTCGACCCGATCTCCGCGCGCCGCGCACGGCATTTCTTTACCGAAGTCGACCGAGTCGCACGCGGCGTAGAAGCTTGGGCACGCGGTGATTTGGCGGAATTTGGCCGGTTGATGACCGCCTCCGGGGCCAGTTCGATTGACAACTACGAATGTGGCTGCCCGCCGCTTATCGAATTGTATCGGTTGCTGGTTCGGGCACCGGGCGTCTTCGGCACGCGGTTTAGTGGGGCCGGTTTTCGTGGGTGTTGTGTCGCACTGGTCGATCCGGCAACGGGCCCGGAAGTCGGTCGGGATGTGCTGTCGGCGTACCGGCGCGCGTTCCCCAAACTCGCCGATCGC
>CAZSOG010000354.1:0-5926 GCA_964607555.1 uncultured Pirellulaceae bacterium
ATTTCTTATTTCTTATTTCTTATTTCTTATTTCTTATTTCTTATTTCTTATTTTTCCTCCTCTGGCCAATTGCCCGAGAACACTTCGACGGCGGGGCCCGTCATGTAAACGTGCTGGTTTTGCGCGTTCCATTCGAGTTCCAGGTCGCCGCCGAGCAGGTGGTTCACGATCCGCCGGTCAGTGCGTCCCGTCAAGACACCCGCGACGCACACGGCACTGGCGCCCGTGCCACATGCCCAAGTCTCTCCCGATCCGCGTTCCCAGGTCCGCTGCCGGACCTCGGTGGGTGACGCCACCTCGACGAATTCCACATTAGCCAACGCCGGGAAATGCGCATCGTGCTCGATCTTCGGGCCCCATCCCAAGACCCAATCGTCAGTCACTTCGTCAACGAACACGACACAGTGTGGATTGCCCATCGATACGCACGTGACTTTCAGCTGGACCCCGTCCACTTCCAAGTCCTGGTCAACCACTTGCGTTTGCGTCCATGTCGTCGGAATATCGGGCCCGCTCAGGATGGGGCGGCCCATGTCTACGCGTGCTCGTGCAACTCGGTCGCCCTGCAATTCCAAGTCGACGGCCGGAACACCGGCCCCAGTTTCTATGCGTAGCGTTGGCTTGGTGCATATGCCGTGGTCGTATACGTACTTGGCAACGCAACGGATTCCGTTGCCGCACATCTCGGCCTCGGATCCGTCCGCATTGAACATCTGCATGCGTGCATCGGCAATTTCGGAAGGGCGGATCAGGATCAGGCCGTCGGCGCCCACCCCGAAATGACGGTGCGAAACCCGGGCGGCCAACGATGCGGGATCCGCGGGCACTGCGTGGGTGAAGCAGTCGACGTAGACGTAATCGTTCCCGGCACCGTGCATCTTGGTAAACTGCATAGTCAATACTCTCTTGCGGTTCCAGGTCCCCGACGAATCCCAACAATTCACTGGGCATTTATTGGCCGGACCCGATTAATTTTAGCGGCTGAACGGAGTCACGCGAAGGCGAAAAAAAACAATGCCCCGCTTAACTGCTGGCATCGAGTATTTCGATGTTCCATCCTCTTACTGCACTTCCTGGGTAAACGATGCCTTGGCGACGCTGATTCTCGGGAAATGCGCGACTCCCTCCGTTGGAGCTCTTTCACAAAGTGCAGCTCCCGGATTGACCCCGGAGCAGAAAGCCAGCAGTTAAGCGGGGCATTGAAAAAAAGTGCCTGCTGTAAACAACTGGGATAAATAGTTAAAATAAGCAGACATCCGTCCGAGGCTCAATCAACTTGTTTACCCAACGACCGACCAGCACGCGTTTCCACGACGCGGGGAGAATCGTCCGATGCCCGGTAGAGTAGATGCCCGCCACACGTTTTACTTGCTTGGCTTGATCCTGATCGAAGTCTGTTTCACGATGCCCCAGTGGGTATCCGCGGCGCACAATCCGCGGCGGCCGAATGTCCTGTTCATCGCGATTGAAGACGCGAGTCCCGGACGATTTGGCTGCTACGGCAACACGGTTTGCAAGACCCCCAACCTTGATCGATTCGCCGCGAGTGGCTTGCGTTTTGACGCGTGCCACACATATCCTCCTTGCTGTCCGTCGCGCACCACCATGCTGTTGGCCAAGCGTCCGCCAACGACGCACGTGTTTGGTAATCGAAGCGACTGGCGCGCGCTATGTCCCGGCGCGGTGACCATGCCCGCCTGGTTCCGTCAGAACGGCTACGCGACGATACGTTGCGGCAAGATCTTTCATGGTTCGTTCGAGGACAAGGGGTCTTGGGATCGGGTGATTCGGGAACGGGATGGCATGCCACGTCCGGAACATCGCCGGCGTCGGTTGGAGGGCCCCGCACGCACGGCGACACAGCAGGAACTGGCCGGGAGCGGCAGCCCGTTTCTCTACGGACCAACCGGTCTAGACGACACGGAAGAGACGGATGGGATGCTGGCGACGCAGGCCGTGCGTGTCCTCGACAGACGGTCCGCGACGGACAAACCGATGCTGTTGGCATTGGGTTTTCACGCGCCCCACCTGCCGTTCGCCGCACCCGACAAATATGTGGCGATCCTACCAGCAGGGCGTGTAGACGCTGCATCGACTGACGTGGAAATTGATCGTACGCGTTTGAAATCAGGGGGTTTGGGACAAGTTCTGGAACGGGGAGGACCGGGAACCACGAATTGCGCGCAAAAGAGCGTGTCGTGTCACAAGGCCTGGCAAGCAACGCGCGTTCGTGTTCAACGTGTCCTTCGTGGTCAATTCTAACCACTCAAGTCCAAGTTTCGGCCACGTTGGCCGGTCGGATCCTTGCTCTTGAACTCGGGCGGTCGCGCATCGTCGTCTTGGTCAGGCGGGGTGGCCTCGTCGCGGCCTTTCCCGACCTCCCACGGGCGCCGGCCATCGGCGTCGCGATCCCCCGCCTGTTCATCTTCTTCCGTCTGGCCAACTCCCTCGGCCTGCGCCGCCTGTTCGCTCAGTTTGACCTGGCGCGCCTGATCGGCGGAATCCTGTTGGGCCTTGTGGACTTCGGACCCTTGTCCCTGGGCTAATTGGGAGCCAGCGGCACTGCCAAGCGATCCCATGGGGCCAACACTCATTGCACACCTCCGTTCTTCGTTGTAGCTTGCCGACGCGTCAACGGCTCAGAAACTCGGGCAGTCGCCAGCCGAGGGATGGCAATCCGCGCGGCGCCGGTTCGATTTCCGGGAACAGTTTTTGTAGTGTTTCATCCAGTTCGGGTAGTGGCTTGCGCGCGACGTGCGGTCGATCGACGGTCCCGGTGACGTCGATGGCCAAGATATTGCGACTGGCTTCGGCCAACAGCTTGCTGATCAAGGGCACCTGGAAATCCTGACGGCCGACCAGCGCGTAGAAACTCAAGTGGATCTGGCGACTCAAGTCCATCCAACCACTCCCCTTGAGGCTGACCGCATCCCCGGTGAAATCGATCCGATCCAGGTAGACCTGGTCTCCATTCAGTCGGTAGTCGACGTCGGCACGCGTGAACGCGGTGGTATCGGGTTGCCGCAAGCTGAGCACTTTCAGCAGCGCGACCATGACCGGCAGTTCATAAACATCGGCATCGAGCAGACGCACTTGTCCCGCTCCGCGGTACGTATGTATTCCCGCCTGCGTGCCGGTCAGATGGAGCGTGCCGAACACTTTTCCGGACAGATCGCGATGCCCGCTGTTGAGATTACGAGCCAATTCGCCGATATTCCCATTCGCCAGCGATACATCGACCGTGAAAGCCATCGGATCATCAAGTTGCACGAGTCCATCGAGCGCGACGGTGCCGCCCCAGAGCCCGGCGGTCAGTTGCCGCGGCAGCTGGTCTTTGCGATTGGCTTCGGCCCGCGCGCCGAGGATCAATTGGCGTGAGTCCAGCCAGAGCGGCCCCTGGATGTGCGTCACCTGCACGCCGCGACACATCAGGGAATCAACTTTCAGTTCACCGCGGGACGAGAACCCGGCGGGCCATTTGTTGCCGAACAGACGCACGCCACCATGAATATTCTCGAGTGCCAGCTGGTTTTCCATGGCGCCATTTTCGATATCGATCGCCAGATCCCAACCGGACGTCAAGGCGAGACCTTCGCCGCCGCGCAACCACAGCGTCCCATCGAGGTCCATGGCGCCGCGCAGTTTCAAACCACGCAGGGCGGGGCGCATCGGCTGCGGCAATGCCTCGATCAGATCGTCATCCATATGAACTCGATCGACCGTCAGCCGGTCCAGCGTGACATCCCATGGACCGTCCCGGGTCGCGGCCCCATGGCCGTTCAGTTGCAGCGACGCGGGGCCGTGCGTCGCCTTGAGGTTCCGCAATTCGAAGCGACCGTCGGCAAACCAGACGCTCCCAGTGACATCTTCCATGCGTAATGGCAGCCAGGTCGGATGCACGGAGATACTCCGTCCATCAAGGTTCTGGCCCGGCGGCCATTTTTCGGCACTGACTTCCAGCGATGTCTTGTTTGTTCGGGCGTCGTGATAGACTGTCGCATTCAGGTGATCGACGGTCCCGCGCGGGCGCACACTGGTCCAAAACCGCTCGGCACCCGGGTTCATTTTACCGACGGCGGTGCGCAAGGAATCGTCCAGGGGCACATCGTAGCATTGAAAATTGAAGGTCAGCTCGCCGCCGGTCTTGCCAAGGGACGTGGGGACCCACTGCCCATGTGCCTGGATGTATGCACCATCATGGTAGCCGCGAAGTTTTTGAAAGGTCCAATACCGATCGCGCGCGAACAGTTGGCCGGTAACGTTTTGAATCGGGTACGGGAATCGATCGTATTGAATCGTGCAGCCGTTCAGCTCGACCTCGAGCTGGCTATGCGCCAACGGGTCGTTCGCGCGGCGTTCGAATTCCGCGCGCGTGACGGTGATCATCCCGGTCGGCTGCAAAGCCCGCACGATTTTCTGGCCGGACGGCTGCATTGCGGCGATCAGGTTTTCGTCCACCGGCAAGGGCCCGGCCGACCAGACGGTCATCTTGCCAATCGCGGCGGGGCCCGGATGCGTGAACTGTCCCGAAAAATGCACTGTTTGGCCACTCGCCCGCGCCGTGAACTTCTCCAGCGTCACCGTGTCCCGCACATAGTGGATCAGCCCGACCGCATGGCGCAACCGGTAGGGAAACTTGTGGTAAGCAAACTCGACATCGCGGCAGGTCACGTGCAATTCGGGTACGATTCGACCGCCACCGTAGGTGAGCGCGAGAGTTGCATCGATGACGCCCGCGGGATCGAACTTCTTCCATTCCTTTTGCAGCGACGCCGGCAACACCTGGAACAGACGCCGGTCCAGAGACAGGTTCTGGACGGAAGCGGCCGCGCGAAGCCGCGGTGCCCGCGACAGGAAGTCATCGTACTGGCATGATACGCGCAACAGGCTCGAGCCACTGCGGGCAACGACATTACTCAGTTGCAAACATTGGTTGTCGCAATAGACTTCAGCGGCCACGCCGGTCAGCGGGTAGGGGAGACGCGGGTCGTCGATCCGGCCCTCGGTGATCGGCCCTTGAACCTTCCATTGGATCGGCGTCTTCGGGTCCGCGACACGTGCCACCTGGAACGTCAGGTGTGCCCGCGCGCGGAGCGTCTGCAAGAACGTCAGGTAACGCGACGCGTCCGTGGGCAACGCGTCGAGCATCCGCGGCGAAGCTTCAAGTCCATTCACGGTCCCCTGGACAGCGAACAGGCCACCCGCGGGGTCCACCCAACCCGCGACCGCCACCTGCTTGAAGTGGTCACCGAGCATGCTCCCCTTGAGCCGAATCAAGGTCACTCCATCGGAACGCACACTGGGCGTCGCGTGAACCGTGATATCGCGCAGTGCCCAAGTCCCGGAACTCGGTTTGCTCATGTCACGTAGTTCAATCGTGGAATCATCGATGACGATGTCCGGGATCGCGCTTTCGCTTCGCGGTGTCGCCAGCAGCTTGGCGATGTTCCACGTACCGTCTTGGTGACGCGTCGCACGGATCTTCATGCGACTTAGTGTCAGACGTTCAATACACGGCTGTCCGGACAGCAAATCCGCCAAGTCGGTGCCACAGGCAAGTTGGACCTCATCCACGTAGACCAGCTCGCGGTAGCCCGATGCCTCGTCACGCGCCACGATCGAGACACCACGCACCTCGATCCCGCGCCCGACCACGCGCCGGGCGGATCGAACGCGAACGTCCAAGCCGGGATAGCGTGCCGCAAGTGCCTGTTCCACTTGCACGCGGATTTGCGTGTTGAGTTGCGTGGTAATGAAGTGGCGTCCCACGACGATGACGGCGGCGCACACCAACGCGGCGATCAGCAACCAGCGGATCAAGCCGCGCAGTCGATCGGCGAATGTGCGTCGTTCAGCCAAAATTCGGATTCCCTAATTTCTAATTTCTAATTTCTTATTTCTTATTTCTAATTTCTTATTTCTAATT
>CAZSOG010000355.1:0-5903 GCA_964607555.1 uncultured Pirellulaceae bacterium
AGAAGCTCGACCGCGTCTGTCGTAAAGTCCGACGACGACATCATAGGAAGTTGCTGGCGGATTGTCCTTCACACGCAGAGTGTGCGGCCTCGTGACAACCTCGTCCCCGGCGTGCCACTGAGCGGACGGCGGAGTCGGTTGAAAGTCTCGCTGAAACTCGATTCCATTGTTGTGCCGGAAGTGCCAGAACACGGTGTAATTCCGATCGAGTTTGCGGCCGGTTTTCCAATTGACGGTGAGGCGGAAGCGGCCGTCGCCAAGATCCTGAAATCCCGCCACCGACGGCTCGATCGGTGCCACTTGCTTCGGCGGGTGCCACACATGCGAGCGGGCATCCACGTACGTCAGATCATCGTATGTGGCGTAGTCGCACAGGGCCCGCGTCACATCGTGCGTGATGCGGATTTTACCCGCGTTCGGCACATTCGCGTCAAAATCGACGCGCCAGGTGGGCATGATATCATGGTAGGCGGCATTACAATCGTAGCGGCGTTTTACCTCCGACGAGAATCGCCGGACATACTCCATCAACCGGGACGGCTTCAGCGAGAAAGCGGCAACGGGACCACGATCCCAACCACGTAGCGGCTTGCCCGTTGAGTCCAGTGCGCGATGCTCCGGCCGATAATCCTCGGCGTTCGGATAGTAATCGTAGAAGTTCTCGTGGACACTGAAGCGGTGGCCAAGCTGTTGGGCGGTCTTCGACAGGCTGCGCAATGCCTCATCGCCTCCCTGCCGAGCGTTGGCGGGCACGGTGTTCGGATAACTCCGATCGTAGCCGTCACGCTGCCAGACGTGTTTGATCATCAGCAGACTGTCGATACCGTAGACAGCCATGTCGCGAAGCCAGCGTTCGTCGTTGGCGAACGCTCCATGCCAGACATCCAGCACAACGCGTCGGGACAACTCGTCGAGAAAGGGCGACTGAGCGTGCGTCACATTTGCCAGCGTCTCTTCGTACCGGCGGCTGACCTACTGAATACGGTCCCTGCGATATCGTCATCGCCGACATCGAGGCAGGGACCCCCGACGACCGGATCATGGCAGTCATCGAAATGTGCCATGCGCTGTCGGGCAACCTGAAATCGTCGAGCGACCTGAAACCACTGTGAAACAGTTTGCCGAAGCTTCTCCGGTCCAGGCGTTCGAATTGCCCTTGTTTGCGACAGTGGTTGGAGTCACGAGACATCGCAAACTGTTTCCGACCATACATGACCATGTTGTTTTCAGCCACCGGCATGGCCCGATACCTGCTCGCGACGGTGACTTCGAGTCCGGGACGGTGCGGTGGATGACCGGGTGTTCGAGGAGACGTAGTGCAAGGCGACGCGGCACCCAACGGCGGCATGCGAGCGTTATCATGTGCTCGATATCATGGTCGCCCGCAAGGACGTCCATCGGCGGTCGGCATCCGATCTCTACACGACCGCGTACTGAATCTACACGACGGCCCACCAAGGACTGGTGGCGCGAGTTGCTTGGACCGTGGTTGATTTCCTAATACTCGATCCGCAAGCTGATCGGTTCATTGGCAGGCGTGAAGCTTACGGTCTCACTGCCGTTGTCAAAAGAGGGATGACCGCCGCCTTCCAGACGGACGCGTCGAATCGGCTTGCCGTCGGGGTGCCGTATCCGGATTACGATCCGATCCGGCCGATTTCGGGTTGGCGGATCGATGTGGACGTCGATATGACCCCGTGAAACAGACGATGTGATCTTGTAGTTCACCCGGCCGAAATGCGTGGGGGCATTGCGAACCGCCACGATCATGCCGTCTTTCAGCCAGTTGTTGGTGACAAACGGTGCCAGCCACAATTCGTTGCCTCGCTCCATGACCAGCATCGTGCGCGTCATTTCCAGGAACCAGGCGCTTTCATGGGTCTTGTTCCATCCGCCCACGTGATTGAAATGTTCCCAGTAGCTGAGGTTCTCCTTGTTCAACAGGACGGGAAAGGTGTTGAAGTAGGTGCGAACGAAAGGTTTGACGTCGTCACGCAGCGCATGAATGTCCGACGTTCGCGCGTAATGCGGTTGCAGCTTGGCGAAGCCGCCGTAGTTGAACCAGTCTTTCTCGCTTTCCACCGCAGGGTACGCCCCAAACAGACCGTCGATGTAGAACCAGCGGTCTTCCATGTAGTTGATGATCCAGTCGGCCTGGCGACTGGTCGGATCGATCAGGCCCAAGGGAATCAAATGGCTCCCACCAACTTCCACGTCGTGGCCGATGGCGCTGACACCGCCGAAGAAATCTCGCGTCAAGCCGTACGTGTACATGCTGGAGACGGTCGGCGGGACCCATGATCCGTCGCGCAAGGGCAGGACCGGCATTCTGGCTTGGTTCCATCGATATGCGCGAAGGATGTTGTTGCGATATTCGTCCGCAAACTTGGCCAGCTCGTCGGCCGCGGGATCACCGATGTCGGCCAGGATTCGGGAGACCGCTTTCACCCCGGCACAAAAGTGCGCGTTGGCGTACATGTAGTACGCGTAGCGGTTCCAATCGGCAAGGACTCCGGGCGGCATGAGCCCGTACTCAGGCACCTTGCCACCACGCGGATCAAGCTTCTTGGTCTTTTCGGTCTGTCGCTTGATCCACCGGCACGCCAGCAACAGCTTAGGGACAACGCGCTGGAGCCAGTCTTTGTCCCGTGTCAGGGCGTAATGCTCGCCGAGCGTCCACAGGTGTTGGCCCAGCCCCATCAGGGTGTAGCCCTTGGCCAGCATGCCGTCCTGGTTGTAGCTGCCAAAGAACATGTTCGTGCTTCGGCGGGCGAATTCGTGGTGTCCCCACAGGTCCATGCCGAGGACCACGGCCTGCGCCTCGGTATCCAGGGGACCGTAGCGATCGGAAGCAATCCATGGCTCAATAAGTTTGCCCTCCGCCTGGTTGCGTGCCGCCAGCATGCAGTGGACTTGTGTGGCACAGACGACTTTCTCGACCAGCGCATCGGGGATTTCCACGTGCATCGCCGGAGCCAGGGCGTCCCTCCAGTACGCTTCCACTTCCGATCGCAAGTCGCATTCACCCGGCAACACGCCCTGCTCATCCGGTTTCATCTCCCACGCTGGGATATACACGACACAATGCCTGGTCGTCCGCGCCGGCAGGTCGCCCGCCAGCTTCAATGCTCCCTGGTGCACCGACAGCCCTAGGGGAGCCGCATCGCCGGTGTCCACACAAGCGAGCAGCGTTTGGTTGCTTATAACGAGAACCCGATCCTGGACCCGTTGCAACCGCGGTACGCCGCCGTTGTCGGCGCCGGCCGGAAAACGGATCCCAAAATCGGCCTGTGCCAAGTGCGTCGTCGAATTCTGGATCGCGAACTCAACGACGCCAAGGGACTTCATCTTGCCGAACCGTGCCGCTCGCCCGCTCTGCCAATCGAATGGCGCAACAAAAGTCCGCTGGCGGATTGTCACCTTGCCGTCGTTGGTCGTGTTCACGACAATTGGCAGCCACGCTCCCTCGAGTTGGCGCGTCCGCCGAGCGTCGGTGCGTTCGCCCGCTGCATAAAGGTCGCTGAGGTACACTTCGCCGGACGAGCCGTTCGAATCGGTCGGCGTCAATCGGGCATCGGCCCAGTTGCCGGCGTCGTTCACGATGCCGTCGCCGGCATGGGTCAACCGTAAGACCAAACGGTTCGCTCCGGCCACCGCGATTTTGATCGGTTTGGAAGGATCCTTCTGTCGCATCACCCCGCTATCAAACTTCTTTTGGCCGTCAACAATCACTTGGAAGACGACCGAGCCGCCGGGCGCGCCGGACGGAAAGACGCCCACCCGCGCCGCGAATGTCTCGTAACGCCCGTCCAGCTGAACCGCCAGCTCCGCGTTGGCGTGGAGCCCAATGCCTTTCTTGTACGTCTTGTCGCCGAGACGCAAAGGCAATCCCTTCCGGTGCGGCGGGCGCACGGTGGTGTCTACGCCGATTTGGCCCCAGTCCATCCGCACCAGGTCCATGCTGGTCGAGGCGAAGTGCGGGGCGACCGTCAAGTGTCCGTACTGAATTTCACCATTTCGCTGGACGATGAACTTATGGTTGTCGCAGGCCAGGGAAAGCATGGTCGGACCATGGTTTTGGGCTGGTCTCCAAAGCGACTTCATCGCCCGATCAAGTGTCTGATCCGGCAACTCGCGGACACGCTCCAGAATCCGCTTGCGCTCGGCGATCTTTTCGCGATATTCGGCCAGAGTGATCTCGGCATCGTTACGGACGGCGAACAAACCGTAATCCTTGACGTAGACGCCATCGGAGTCGAGCAGGTCTTCAACCGCTATACTAAATGCACCTGCGGGAAGTTCGAAGCGAAGCAGCGTGCGATCCGCTTTCGACCGACGAGGCACGCTGTAGCGAAGCCTTATCTGCAGCGGCGTTCGCGGGTCCCACGTTTGCCGACAGGAAACCCCGGAGTTGTCCGCGTCAAGGAACAGGCCGTTATAGGTCCGGATCGTCACCGGCTTGGCGGCCGCGTCGGGCGCGATTTCCACACGGAACTCGCCCGTCGCCCAGCTCGAAGCGCCAAACGCCGACAGTTTCCGAATCTTGATCGGACCTGCCGTGGGAGGGAAGAGCCAGCGGAGTTTGAGGACTCCCACGTCCTTGCGAAACTCGGGGACGTCGGCCTTGTTGATGGCAACCATCCAGCGGCCGTCGCGTTTTTCGATTCGGCCCGGCAGCTTCTCCCATTGGCCTTGCCAGGGCGTCTGTCCGATGGTGCCCCAGGAATCCTCGCGGCCGCCGGACGACCAGTACTGCACCTCGACTCCCTCGGGCAGCGGCGTTCGGGTGGGGTCGGAAAACTGCAAAGAAACCTCCGTGAGCACGCGCCGCTCGGCCCATTCCAGACCGATGCAACCCTGGCCGTCTGCGAACGTCGGCACCGTGTAGGCGCCGTCAGCACCGGCGATCAGTTCGGTCGTCAGGAAAACGTCTTCGGCAGGGAATTCCTGCAACCGCTCGGACCGCGCGCCGTCACGGCGGTTCGGGTCCGAACTCACCACGCGAGCAAACAACCCGATGTCCACCGGGCCGATGCAACCCTGGCCGTGACCGACATTCGATTGGGACTTGCTCTGCGCCAGACCGGCATCCGGCGGCTCGGCAACCAGTCGCATCCGACCCTGTCCAGCGATTACAAAGATCGCCGCCAAGAACACGGTAACCTCGTGCGTTTTCCGGACCATGTTTTCGCTCCTTTGAAACGTTTGTTTCAGCAGGCGGCGCCCACATCACTTGCCATTTCCCGAATTATTGTAAACGATATTGGAATCGAAAGGGCCGCGTGGATGCCCTGGCTGGTTGCGATTCGCTGCTGCGATCACCATGCGACCATCCGTTGGTGATGAAGGCGTGTGAAAGCGGTGGGGTGGGTGTCTAGGATGTCCCAACTGACGAGCTTGAATAGAAGCGGTTGGCCGAGATGCCCGATGTCGATCTCTCCGTACCGGGTCTGGATTCGGTCGTTGATGCCATCGCGTCTCTCGATCCACAAGCCGCTGAAACCGCGATGCGCGACGGGACTCGCGACAGCGTCCGAATCGGCTGCCCTTCGAATCAAGAAAGGCCGTCAGCATGACGCTGGGAACAAGGGATAACGCCTTGACTCACATTCCGCAGATCCCGGCGGGCTATTTTTCCTTTTGGGGCCCTCTACCGGCGTCGTTCGTTGGCGAGGCGGCGTCAATCGTGCTGCCTCTCAGTGTAGCCGTTCAGCGCGCACCATTCACCTCAACCGCGCTGGCCGGTGTCGGCAATAAGTGTTGGTCGGTTGGTGTGACCCGTGGCATTATCGTCGGCCGAAAGTGAACTCGCCGGGGATCGCGCCTCCACTGGTATGATTTGGCCCGCGGCGACTACCAGACGGCGCACGGCTATCGGATCTATTGGGTGCGCAGTACACAAA